>JBKCGY010000147.1:0-6985 GCA_046303015.1 Bacteroidota bacterium
AATTCAATCTGATAGATGGTACCTCTGGGCAATACAATATAATCTCCGTAACTGAAAGGCAATTGTCCATATTGCGTCTTCACGACTCCACTCCCCTCATGTACAAAGATCATTTCATCTCCATCGGTATTCTTGTAGAAATAATCACCGGTACCTGACGTAGGAGCTGCTAATACAATATGACAGTCATTATTCACTAAAACAGGAACACGACTTTCCAGATATTCGCCACCGGGCTTCACATGAAATCCTTCAAAGCAACGATGCTTCAGCATTTTTTCTTCGGCAATCTGCGGACTTACATCCACCTGTGGCTCTGTCTTGATAATCTGTGTAGGCGGATGCGTATGATATAAAAGCGAATAGTCATCGCTGAATCCTTCTGTTGAAAATAATTGTTCACTATATAATCCACCATCGGGTTTCCGAAATTGGGTATGACGTTTATGGGGAATGGATCCCAGTTTGTAATAATATGGCATAGCGCAAATTTAGGGGGCATGTTTAATTGCCCCAACAATAATACTTTTGTAAAGATGACAAAAATCGGGCTTATTTCGGACACGCACGGATATTTTGACGAACAGATTGCTTCTTACCTGAAAGATTGTGATGAGATCTGGCATGGAGGTGATTTTGGCCCTGATGTGCATGAAGCCCTAATATCATTTATACAAGAAAATCCCACAAAAAAGATTCGGGGGGTGTACGGTAATATTGATGGAGGTATGATCAGAAGTTATTACGCTGAAAATACCATCTTTTATTGTGAAGAAGTGAAAGTAATCATCCGGCATATTGGAGGTTATCCACCCAAATACAATAAAGAAACGCTACCCCTTCTTCATAAAGAGAAACCGCAGCTTTTTATGAGCGGACACAGTCATATATTAAAGATCATGTATGATGACAAACTGAATTGTCTGCATATGAATCCGGGAGCAGCGGGCAAACAGGGCTGGCATAAGGTACGCACGATGATTCTATTTTGTATTGACAAAAATGACATTAAAGATTGTAAAGTGGTCGAACTCGGAAAGCGTTGATCCTGTATCAGGAAAAAAGCGGAATGATCACTCTTCGGACCAGTATGATCAATACAGCTACAAGAAAAAGCAGAATGGATATTCGGTTGATGCCGTGCATATATTTTAACCATTGCGTTTGAGGACGACTCGGATCCGGCTTTTTGATATAAAGGTATTCGGCAATTTGGCGAAAGATACTCATAGAAAAACTACAATTTACCATTGATAAGGTTTAAAATTAGTGAGAATTTGTAAGAAAAGGTTGTCCTTATTGTCATTGTCATCCTGGTTGTCTTGGTTCTTTTTTGCTAATTTCGGAATTAATCATACATAATCTTTATGCCTATACGTTATTACACAGCCATCATGCTGGTATTCATCATTGCTTGTAAAAGAAAAGATCCGCCGCTTTTTAAACAAATTTCATCCACTGAAAGCGGCATCACCTTCAGCAATACGATCAATGAGAATGAGATGCTCAATATGATCAATTATCAGTATCTCTATAACGGAGGCGGCGTAGGTATTGGTGACTTTAACAACGACAGTCTGCCCGACATCTATTTTACAGCGAGTCTGCAACCCAATAAGCTCTACCTCAACAAAGGCAATTTGAAATTTGAAGATGTAACGGCAACGGCCGGTGTGGAAGGCGAAAAAAAATGGTGCAGAGGTGTAACAGTTGTAGACATTAATAACGATGGACTACTGGATATGTATGTGGCAGCGGCGGCATGGCAAAATCCTGAATTAAAAAAAGATATTTTATATGTCAATCAAGGGGTAGATGTTAGTACTGGTATTCCCCGCTTTAAAAATCAAGCTGCCGAATATGGACTAGTAGATACAGCCAGTACACACATGTCGGCCTTCTTTGATTATGATAATGATGGCGATCTTGACTTGTATGTAGTGGTCAATGATTTGAATAATGAATACCCCAGCACTTTTCGCAAGATCAGAGATGATGGCAGCGGATTCACGAATGATATTCTCTACCGAAACGACTGGAGTGAAGCATTACAGCATCCTGTATTTACCAATGTTTCTAAAGAAGCCGGCATCACCTGGGAAGGAAACGGTTTAGGAATCTCTATTCTTGACATCAATCAGGATGGGTGGAAAGATATTTATGTGAGTAATGATTACCTCAGTGGGAACTTGCTGTATATCAATAATAAAAACGGCACTTTTACCAATAGAAATGAAGCCTATTTCAAGAAAGGCAGTCTGAATGCGATGGGAAATGATGCAGGAGATATCAACAACGACGGGCTAGTGGATATTGTAGAAATGGATATGATGCCGGAGGACAATTACCGTCAGAAAATGATGATGAATCCGGTTGACTACAACTGGTATCAATACTCTGAAAAATTCGGATTCCCCTACCAAACAGTTCGAAATACATTACAGATCAATCAGGGACCGGCCGTATTGGAAAACGATAGCATCAGTCATCCTGTCTTTAGCGAGATCGCTTATGCAGCCGGTATCGCACACACCGACTGGAGCTGGGCAGCCTTACTTACCGATGTAGACAATGATGGATATAAAGATCTGATGACCACGAATGGTTTACCTAAAGATGTTACCGATCTGGACTTCATCGCCTATCGTGAACAAGGCACTGCAACCAGCTTATTCGATCTGATGCAAAAATTACCTCCTGTTCATATCCGCAATTATATTTTCAGAAACAACCGAGATCTGAGTTTTACAGATAAAACTAAAGAATGGGGATGGGATTTCCCCACCTACTCTGCCGGCATTGGTTATGCAGACCTTGACAGAGACGGCGATCTGGATGTAGTGATCAATAATACCAATATGGAAGCGAGTGTACTGGAAAATCAAAGCAATCAATTTCAGTCTCCCAAAAATTTCATTCGATTCGATCTGAGAGGCGACACCTCCAACATAAAAGCCGTCGGAGCGACCGTAAAAATATTTTACGATCATCAAATGCAGATGGCAGAACACACTCCCTACCATGGATACATGAGCAGCATGGAACCTGTGCTGCATTTTGGATTAGACACTTCTAGCCATATCGATTCTATAGTAATTATCTGGCCCAACAAAAAAACAGAAACCTTAACTAATCTACCTGTCAATCAAACACATTTACTCAGTCAGTCGGTCCATGCAAAACCATATACACCACCGCAAATAGCAAATACTCAAAGATGGCTAACAGAGAAAAGTTTTCAAACCGGTCTATTCTTTACGCATGATGAGCTCGACTATCCTGATTTCAACTTTCAACGTCAGCTTCCCCACAAATTATCGCAATTCGGGCCAGTGCTGGCAAGTAGCGATTTGAATGGAGATCAACTGGCTGATATTATTGTAGGGGGATCTGCGCCGAACCCCGCCTTCATCTACCTGCAAACAAATGATCAGACATTTAAAAACATCAATTTAAATTCTACGGGAAACATACAAAACTGGGATGATGGTGCGATTTGTGTTTTTGATGCAGATAAAGACAATGACAAAGACATACTGATCACAACGAGCTGGTTCCAAACGCCCGGCATTACACATCCACCCAAAGACCGTTTATTTATCAATGACGGCAAGGGAAGTTTTCGGATCGACACCACGGCTATTCCTTATTTAGATTCTCTGGCTTTTCCTAAGACAACTGCCAAAGCCTTTGATTATGATCAGGACGGAGATGAAGATTTATTTCTTGGTGAGCGAGGCATACCGGGTCGCTATCCTTTATCGGTAAGCGGTCGTATTATCCGCAACGACAGCAAAGCTGGGCAGCTGACATTTACGGATGTAACCAGTAGTATCGCTCCGGGTTTAATAAAGATCGGACTGATCACAGATATGCAATGGTGCGACATTGAAAAAGATGGCGATGCCGATATCATCCTAACGGGAGAATGGATGGGAATTCACATCTTCAAAAACGAAAAAGGAAAGTTTAATGAAATTGACGCTCCCCTCAAATCTTTAAAAGGATGGTGGAATTGTTTAACGGCAGCGGATATCGATGGAGATGGAGATATTGATTTTGCAGTTGGCAATTATGGTAATAATGGCATCTATCAAGCAAGTGAAAAAACACCCGTCACGGCCGATGCAGGTGATTTCAATGAAAATAAAAAATGGGATCTGATCATGGGTATGTATAAACCAGAAACTCCCCACGGGGTTCTAAAAGCATATCCATCAGCTTACAGAGATCAGTTGGCAGAAGAAATCCCCAGCATGAAAAAACAATATGATCTCTATCACAAATATGCCAAAGCAGATCTAACAACTGTATTATCAGGATTTAAAGTAAAACCCGAAATAAGTTGTAAAGCGATTGAATTTCGTTCGGGCTGGATCGAGAATAAAGGTAATTTTTCATTTACCTTTCATCCTTTTCCTGTGCAGGCGCAATGGGCACCCATCAATGCAATCGTCATTGATGACATAAACAATGACCGAATAACCGATATTATGCTTGCTGGCAATGAATTTAACATGCATCCCTACATAGGAAGATATGATGCACTGAACGGACTTATCTTAAAAGGAAACAAGGGGGGAACCTTCTCTGCCCTCTCCATCCTAGAAAGTGGATTTTTTGTCCCCGGCAATGCAAGATCGATGGTTCAGCTGCCCTACCAAAATAAAAAAGCAATAGCTGTGGCGCAGAACAGAGGCAGGATGAAGATGTTTTTGAAGAAAGGGGGATAAAGATTTAGCATAAGTTAAAAATCAAAACCAAAAAGTTTGAATATACGATCATAGTTATCTTGTCATACATCTTGTCTTACTGGCGCATGACTCCAGTCAGGTGCCTACATATTAATAGTTTATGATATTATTTTTATTTACTTTACAGCAATGTCTCTTGCAGAGGACGTTGCTTTATCACATTGACTGTATCACCATGCGCTGCGCACATGGTTACAGACATTCAAGCCCTTCGGGCTTGCTTCAATAAAAAATTTAGATGACTAATTATTGCATAAGTCGACTGAGGCTCTCGATGCGGGGTGAGGCTCTCGAACCCCGCAATATACCGGTGGCTTCGACAGGCTCAGCCACCTTTCTATCTCTAAATGCCTTTATTGAAAACTAATAACCGACAACCGCCAACCTCTTCAATACAAACATTTGTAAATATTAGAATACCTAAATTTGTATGCTAGTTGTTAGGTTATATTCACCATTAAATCGGTTGCCTGCTTAAAAATTGAATGATTATGTCGAATGCACATGCAAGCGGGTTACAGCAATTTAAAAATTCAGTTGGACTGAAGTTCCAGCTGTATAACAGTTTATTTACTTCTCTCCCCTTTCACCGCATTGAAAGAACAGGCATCTTATTATCTCTGTTACTCACCAATTGTGAGGATGGTTTTAAAAAGAAAATGAGTCCGATCGAGATACTGGAAGATTTCTTCAAACGTCATACGCATTTTTCTACGGAGCAGGAAAAGCTGGATCTTTTATTTCGCTTTGTACAATATGCAGAAAGACAGATCGTATTGTTTGATGCACTGGAAGACGCCGCTTTTAAAGAAGTAAATGACATGCAGGGGCCGGGTACCATGAAGCAATTGATGAATGAAGCCATTATCAGCGGGAAAGAACAAGAGCTGGCTGACAAACTTAATGATTATGAAATACGGATCGTACTTACGGCACATCCTACGCAGTTTTATCCCGGTTCGGTGTTAGGTATTATCAATGATCTTGCTAAGGCGCTTTCTGATAACCATACTGCACAGATCAACACCTATCTGCAGCAACTGGCTAAGACGCCATTTTTAAAAAGACAAAAACCAACGCCTTATGACGAAGCGGTAAGT
This sequence comes from Bacteroidota bacterium, assembly GCA_046303015.1. Lineage (GTDB taxonomy): Bacteria > Bacteroidota > Bacteroidia > Chitinophagales > Chitinophagaceae > Lacibacter. The sequence continues at coordinate 5,855 of JBKCGY010000147.1, forward strand.
CTGATTTGGTATCTTGAAAATGTATTTTATGCAGCAGCAGGCAATATTTACGCAGCTATCAAAAATTCATTAGACCTGAATCCATTTGAAGCCAAACCCATGATAAGAATGGGATTCTGGCCGGGAGGCGACCGGGACGGCAATCCATTTGTAACCACAGATACGACTTTAAAAGTAGCTGCTGCTTTAAGAGGATCAATTATTAAATGCTATTATCTTGATGTCAGGAAACTCAAACGCCGGCTCACCTTCAAAGGAGTAGATTATTTGCTGAATGCACTGGAACAAAAATTATACGATAATATTTTCATACCGGGCTACACGACCTCTTTAAGTCAGCATGAAATACTTGACGCTTTAAAAGAGATCAGAGAGATTCTACTGCTTGAACACAATGGTTTATTTGTGCAAATGGTAGAACAACTGATTGGAAGAGTACAGTTGTTCGGACTTCATTTTGCGTCATTAGATATACGACAAGACAGTTCCATCCATGGCAAAGTACTCAATGCTCTTAAACTGAAAGATCCTTCATTAGAGTGCGCATTACTGCCCGACTACCCTTTCAATGCAGATGCAATCGCTGAAGAATCCATCATAAAAGATACCCTGGAATCAATGAAAGCCATCCGTACCATTCAGCAGATGAACGGAGAAGCAGGATGCCATCGTTATATCATAAGTCAGTGTCATGATGCTACACAGATCATGGAAGTGATGCAACTATTTCAAATCAGCGGATGGGATTCTAATGATTTAACAATAGACATCGTGCCTTTATTTGAAACGATTGATGATTTGAAACATGCCGGGGATATTATGACTTCCTTATATGAGCATCCGGTTTATAAAGCCCATCTGCAAAAAAGAAAGCAACAGCAAACGATCATGTTGGGCTTTAGCGACGGCACCAAAGATGGTGGTTATCTGATGGCCAACTGGAGTATTTACAAAGCCAAAGAAGCACTCACGCAGCTTTCGAAACAATATGGCATTGATGTGATCTTTTTTGATGGCAGAGGAGGTCCTCCTGCACGTGGCGGTGGCAAGACGCATAAATTTTATGCCTCTATGAGCAAGCATATTTCCAATAAGGAAATTCAGCTGACCGTTCAGGGACAAACAGTCAGT
>JBKCGY010000148.1:0-3224 GCA_046303015.1 Bacteroidota bacterium
ATCAGCTGGCTTTCTTTCAATGCCAGAGTCTTGCAGGAAGCCAACGATCCAACTGTTCCACTCAGAGAACGAATCCGCTTTCTGGGTATTTTCTCCAATAATCTCGATGAATTTTTCCGAGTACGTGTAGCCACGCTTAAAAGAATGTCACAACTTGGCCATAAAGCCAAGAGTAAAATGTACCTCGAGAAAAATCCAAAAAAAATTCTGGATCAGATACAGGAAGTGGTGTTGGAGCAGCAGAATGAGTTCCAGCGAATCTGGTTGCATATGCAGCAAGATATGAAAAAGGAAGGTATCCAGCTGGTAACGGAAAAACAACTCAACCGTGAACAGAAAAAATTTGTCGAACAATATTTTGACGAAGAGATACAGTCGGAAGTCATACCGCTGATGATCGAGAGCACTCCACAGATGCCTTATCTGAGAGAGCGATCGCTGTACTTAGCCGTTTGTCTGCGAAAAGGGAATAATGCCTACAATAAAAAATATGCACTTATCGAGATTCCTTCGCGAAACAAACGCCGTTTTGTAAAGCTACCTTCTGCGCCTGGCAAACATGATATCATCCTCATGGAAGATATTATCCGCCATTGCCTTCCTAAGATCTTTTCTTTCATGAGTTACGATCATTATGAAGCGCATATCATTAAAGTAACCAAAGATGCGGAGATTGATATCGATAATGATGTCAGCTCATCGTTAATCCAAAAAATAGAGAAAGGATTAAAAAACAGAAGAAAGGCGAAACCCGTTCGTTTCATTTACGACCGAGAGATCAATGCAGGCCTTTTGGAATATCTGATCAGAAGACTCAATATATCCAAACAAGATGCGATTATTCCCGGAGGAAGGATCCATAATTTCAGAAACTTCATGGATTTTCCCCGAGAAGTATTCAGTGCCAAAACCGTTCGAAAAAAACCTTTTCATCATCCGCTATTACAACACTTCTCCCCCATCAGCGATGTGATTCAAAAACAGGATGTGCTGCTTCATTTTCCCTACCATTCCTTTGAAGCTGTTATTGACTTGCTGAGAGAAGCTGCTATGGATCCGGATGTAAAAGAACTTAAAATCACCGCCTACCGATTGGCTGAAAACTCAAAGATTATCAATGCGCTAATCAATGCTGCCCGTAATGGTAAAAAGGTAATCGTGATGCTTGAACTCAGAGCCCGCTTCGATGAAGAAGCCAATCTGGAATGGAAGGAAAGATTGGAACTGGAGGGCGTAAAGGTACTGGTAGGCGTACCCAATATGAAAGTTCATGCCAAATGTTGTCTGATCAAAAAAAGAGTCAAGAATAAAACCATTCAGTACGGTTTTGTAAGTACAGGAAACCTGAACGAGCAGACTGCTAAAGTATACGGCGATCACTGTCTGTTAACCTCCGACAGAAATATCATGGCCGACATCAATAAGATCTTCACCTATCTGGAAAAACCTATTCTGTCGAGACTCAAACTACTACGTCAGTGCAAATCCTTGCTGGTTAGTCCTACTGGTATGCGAACAACATTCATGAATTTAATCAGCAATGAAATCAGAACAGCCAAAAAAGGAATCCCTGCAGCGATTTACCTGAAGATGAATAGTCTGTCTGACAACGAAATGATAGACCTTTTATATGAGGCTGCCAAAGCGGGCGTACAGGTTCGTATGATCGTTCGGGGTATTTTCTGCATGCAGCCCGAGCAGAAAAAGTTTGCGCATAAACCCTATGCCATCAGCATTGTGGATCAGTATCTGGAACATAGCCGGGTGTTGATATTTCATAATCAGGGTAAAGAAAAAGTTTATCTATCTTCGGCGGACTGGATGGTCAGGAATCTGGATCATCGTGTAGAAGCCGCAGTAGAGATTAAAAATCCAGTGCTTCAAAACGAACTTAAAGATTATCTGAATATTCAGCTGAAAGATAATGTTAAAGCAAGAATACTTGACAATCAGCTGCAGAACCGATATGCGCCCAAAAAAGGGAAACGTATACGCAGTCAGATTGAATTATATGAGTATCTGCATCAAAAAATGCTGAAGCAAATTGAAACTGGCAGCCATCGACATCGGAAGTAATGCAGCCCGCCTGCTCATCACGGAAGTTTTTGAAAAAGAAAAAGCCGAACCGGTATTTAATAAGATAAACCTTGTACGCGTACCCCTACGCCTGGGCATTGATGTGTTTGAAAATGGACTCATCTCAAAAGACAAAGCCAACAAACTGATTGAAACCATCAAGGCATACAAGCATTTACTCAGCATTTACGAAGTGAAACATCTCAAGGCTTGTGCTACCTCTGCGATGAGGGATGCAGCGAACGCATCCGACATATTGAAGCTGGTCAAAGATGCTACCGGGATTGACATCAAGATTATCAGTGGCAGCGAAGAAGCTTCTTATATCAATGAAAATCATGTAGCTGAACATCTGGACAAAGAACATTCCTATTTATATATTGATGTAGGCGGCGGAAGTACGGAACTCACTTTTTTTGCCAAAGAAAAAATGGTTTTCAAATCGTCTTTTAATATTGGAACGATCCGCTTACTCAAGAAAAAAGTAGAAGATGAACATTGGGAAGAGATCAAAACGTATATCAAACAGCAAACCAAGAATTATAATAATATCACCGCTATCGGTTCAGGAGGCAATATCAACAAAGTCTTTTCACTCTCCAAAAAGAAAGAAGGCAAACCCTTGCATATCGACTTACTCAAAGATTATCTGAAAGAATTAAGCAGCGTGAGTTTACAGGAAAGAATGGAACTATACAAACTCAGAGAAGACCGGGCCGATGTAATTGTACCCGCTTTACAGATTTATGTAAATGTCATGCGGTGGGCTAACATTGAAGAAATTTATGTCCCAAAAATCGGACTGGCGGATGGTTTGATTCATTTACTATATGAAGAAGTTAAAAATTGATTAAACGTAATTACGGGTAAAAAGAATAAACAATCATCTTCACATCTATAACTATTTAAGAGCTAATGATTACTAATTCCCATAACTTTATTCCCTTATTTAACAATCATGAGCCAGCATAAAGAAGTGAAAAGAGTAACCACTAATACTCTACAGAAAATGAAAGAGGCAGGAAAAAAAATCGCTATGCTTACAGCATATGACTACTCTTTCGCTCGGTTATTTGATGAAGCGGGTATTGATGTACTTCTGGTTGGCGACTCAGCCAGCAATGTTATGGCTGGTCATGAAACTACGC
>JBKCGY010000149.1:0-4463 GCA_046303015.1 Bacteroidota bacterium
ATCTGTACCGGCCAGCCATAATATATCGGGATCTTTTATGTCAGCTGCAATGGAGCGCACTTCATTTTCAAAACGAACAGACCCATTGGTGTTTTTAGAAGGAGAAGGAATAAACTGACGAAATAAATCTTTTTTCTCATCATATAAAAGTAACCCTCTGCCATTGGTACCCATCCACAACCTGCCACGATGATCCCGAAAGAGATCGAATATCCAGTAAAACTCATTCGCATCAGCTGTTGGGCGCTGGTATCGTTTCCATTTGCCGGTGGTACGATCAAGCCGACATACCCCTTTTCCAAAAGTACCTGCCCACAAGTATCCCTGATGATCTTCCTGCAAATCTGTTACTGCATTAGAAGACAAAGTGGTTGTGTCGCGAGATTGTGAGAGATACGGCACAAAACGAAAACCATCAAATCGAAACAAGCCGGATTGAGTGGAAAGCCAAAGAAAATGATCGGAGCTTTCGTATATCTTATTCAAACCTATTGCCGGCAATCCTTCCGTCTGACCAATTATGCGAAAACCATTATTCACTACCTGAGAACTGGCTGAATAAGCAAGAAGTATGATCCATAAAATAAATGGAAAGCGAAACATAGTTGGTTGAGAAGTTTGGTTGTTGTCCTGCTATTCCACTAAGCTACACCAACAAATCCGCAAATCAACTATTTTTTAACCCCAAAGAGAGGAAGGATACGCACCTGAAGCAACCAGCTCATTGATTCTGGTCTGCACACCCGGCGCATCTTCTTTATAGGTAACACCAAACCAGTCGGCCGAAGTGGGAATAACTTCTATAGCGCCGAGTTCTTCTTTTATAAAAGTATCGGCCACAAGCGGAATAAAGAATTCAGATTTTAATTCATTGCCATGATTGGCTAAAAAAGATTTAAATAATTTTCCGGTCAAATAAAATATCGAATCATCAAAGCACCAGAAGTTCATACTGACACTGGAGTGATAAGGTACCTCATGCTTCCCTTCTCCATCTTCATATACGATCTTATCCCCTTCCCCATATATTTTTGTTCTTTCGGTAATACTTATTAAATTATTTTCCGCATCCACTTCACAAACCCCACGACTCACGGTACCGTTCGGACTTAAAGTTCTGGAAAGATCATAACCGATGATGGCATGTTTCTCCGGATTGCAATCCGTGGTTAAAAAATGATAGGCCTTTTGAAATGCATCAGCTCCATAAAAATCATCCGCATTGATAACAGCAAACGGTTCTTTAATCACATCTTTGGCGCACAAAATAGCATGTGCCGTACCCCAAGGTTTTTGCCTGTCCTGTGGAATGGTAAAATCTCCGGTAAAAGAATCCAGACTCTGATACACATATTCTGTTTGCACTTTACCATTCAACTTTGGCTCAAAAACATTTTTAAAAGCATCCGCAAAATCCTGACGAATAACAAAAACGATCTTAACAAATCCAGCACGAATGGCAACATAAATAGAATAATCCATGATCGTTTCACCATTCGGACCAAATCCTTCGGTTTGCTTCATACTTCCGTAGCGACTGGCCATCCCTGCGGCCAATATTAATAAAGAGGGTTTGTTTTCTGAACTCATACTTTCATAATTTCGACAAGCTGAACATTAAAATTCAGATTTAGTTAATTTAAAAGCGTAGCGAAGATAAGGAAGTCCGGATTGAAACACTTATTTGACATAACCAAAAAAATTAAAATTAATACGATTGGCAACATCCTATCGGAAGGTGAAACCTTGAAGATTGATATTGCCCGGTTTGACCTGCTACACCCAGTTGTATCAGGCAATAAGTTTTTTAAAATAAAATACAACCTGGAAAAAGCAATCCAGAAAAACAAAAAGGGCATTTTGACAATGGGGGGCGCTTTCTCGAACCACCTGATTGCCACCGCTTTCTACTGTCAAGAAAATGGCATGAGCTCCAAAGCTATCGTGAGAGGAAATCTTCATCATCCTTTAAGTCATACACTGGATTATTGCAGCCAATTGGGAATGGAATTAATCCCGATTGAAAGATCCCAGTTTGATGAAACGCAGCCTGGAGTACAAAAGATCATTTCAGATCACAGAGATTATTTATTTATTCCTTATGGCGGGAGTAATGAAGAAGGGGTAAAAGGCGCAGCTGAAATGACAGCTATGATCCCAGATTTTGAAACCTATGATGTCATTTGCTGTTCGATCGGAAGTGGCACTATGTTCAAAGGCATCAGCCAATCCTTATTACCAAATCAGACTTTGATCGGCATCCCTTCGATTAAAATAAAAGCAGAGGAACAAGAGTTGTATATGAGTAATTATGGCACAAAGAATGATCAAATTAAAATCTATTTTGATTATGCCGGTAAAGGATTCGGAAAATCAGCCCCTGATATATTATCATTCATGAATGCATTATACAGGTTCTATGCAATTCCAACCGACTTTGTTTATACCGGAAAGTTAATCTATGGCATTATGGATCTTATGAATAAAGAAGAAATCAAACAACATCAAAAAGTAGTGATCATTCACTCAGGCGGCTTACAAGGCAATCGATCGCTGAAATCAGGAACGCTCATCTATTAATAATTATCTTTGTGATCTGATGAAAAAAATACTTACCGTTCTGACTTTATTTTTATCTATACAATGTGTAAGCGGTCAAAAAGACACACTGCCTGATTTTAGTGTAAAAAACATAAACGGACAGATCATTATCAGTTGGCATAATCTGTTTAAAAATACCATACAGGTCAACATACAAAGATCTAAAGAATCGAATAGAAGTTTTATTACCATCCATTCTTCACCTGACCCAAAAGCCAGACATTACAAATACATCGACAAAACGGCCCCTCATGATTCTTGCTATTACCGCATCTTTATACTTTTCGAAGGAACGAATTATCAGTTTAGCAAGGTACTGCAACCCGTAAAAACAAATGAAATAAACATATCAACCGTAGTTGAAGTAATCGATAATTCCTCTGACAAGAAAACAATATCCGTTCCTGAAAAAAAAGAGAGCAAAGAGATTATTATTCAAATACCCGTTGAAAAAAAACAAGAATCAGAAACAAACAGCCCTGCAAAGGAAATCATTCCTACTCGCAAGAAATCAAGTATAATCTCAGAAGAAATTATACTTGAGTATAAAACACACAACTATACTATTAGGCCCAAGAACAATCTACTAAAGTTTAAGATCTCATCACCGCCAATTATTAAAAATAAAAAAACATGGGCCGCTTCTCCATACATTTTTACTGGCAATGACGGTAATGTTACCATACAATTACCTGATGTCAAAACGAAAAAATATAGTATTACTTTTTTGAAAGAAGAAGGCAGACCCTTATTTGTACTCAGCACGATCACCGAATCTCCTATGATTATCGATAAATCTTCTTTCCTCCGATCGGGCTGGTATTATTTTGAATTGAGAGAGGATGAGCAAGTGCTGGAGCGAAATAAGTTTCTTTTGACGAAGGATTTTTAAAATAAAGATTTTTTGTTATTCGAGAATCTTTTTGGTACGACGAGTTGATATACATGTACCTAATTATTATTCAGTTTTAATTTTTATTGTTACTTTCTTTGTCATTGCTACAAAGAAAGTAACCAAAGAAAAATCTAGGTAGACCCGATCGCTCCGCGCGTTCTACCTTGCCAACCCACATATTTCTTTATCGTCATCCTGCCTATTGGAGTAGTACCCGTGAAAAAGATGGCGCAAAAACACAACAGCTTAAGCTTAATAATTTGAAAAATTAATTTTGTTTCCAGTTACCTGGATCCTTTGACCATTCCATCAACACATCCTGTTGCTCCGCAGCAACCATTCCTTTTTGAATAGCCAATTCAATTAAAACCGGATAAGAGGTGAGTGAGAAAAAAGGCACGCCGGCTTCCTTAAAAGCATTGACAGCCGTATCAAAGCCATATTGAAAGATGGATACCATTCCTAAAACTTCCACCTGATTTTGTCTTAATACGTCCACCACCTGCAGACTACTTTTACCGGTGGAGATCAGATCTTCCACCACCACCACTTTTTGTCCGGCTTCATAATACCCTTCTATTTGATTTCCCAGACCATGTTCTTTTGGTTTCGGGCGAACGTAGATAAAAGGAAGTTTCAACTGATCGGCGGATAAAGCACCCCAGGCAATACCAGCTGTGGCCACACCGGCTAACAAATCAGCATCCTGAAATTCATTGAATATAAGATTCGACATTTCACTTTTAATGAATTCTCTTTCGTGAGGAAAGGATAAAATGCGACGATTATCGCAATAGATAGGACTTTTCCATCCGCTGGCCCAGGTAAAAGGGTTTTCGGCATTCAGCCGGATAGCTTTAATTTGTAAAAGTTTTTCGGCAACAGCCTGTTGATTAGTCATGCCGCAAAATTCAATAATCCATACAATAAACAGAAATTTAATTATGCATATCACCATCTACGCAGA
>JBKCGY010000150.1:0-15139 GCA_046303015.1 Bacteroidota bacterium
CAAATCATCCCGGTAAAATGTAATATCCAGCTTACCATACTTTAAGGAAAGATCCGGGTACGCCTGCTTGATCACCTGTACCATTTTTTCAGCCAGCAAAACGCCGCGAGGCTGTAAGCCTACAATAACGGTATCCGCAAAGGGATAATGATTTTCGATCAACTGATGCGACAATCGTTGTATGGTCAGTTGCAATTGTTCGCGGGATAAAATTACTTTCACAGCCATGATTATGGGTCAAACATATTAAAACTTAAGCTTCCTCCAAAAAAGGATATCCGTAATGCTTCGGGGGATTCAGTGTTTCCTTGATCGTACGTGCACTCAGCCATCGGTATAAATTCAGCAAACTGCCCGCTTTATCATTGGTACCACTCGCTCTTGCACCGCCAAAAGGCTGCTGACCTACCACCGCACCGGTCGGTTTATCATTGATATAAAAATTACCCGCTGCATGCTGCAAACGATGAGTAGCTTGTTCAACTGCATTTCGGTCCGTGCTAATCACGGCACCTGTCAGCGCATAGGCCGAAGTGCTATCCACCAGGTCCATTGCTTTTTCAAACTGATTGGCCGGATAAACATATAACGTAAGAACCGGACCAAATATCTCTTCACACATCGTAACCGACTTGGGGTTCTTTGTTTCGATAATCGTGGGTTGAACAAAATATCCTTCTTTTTTGTCACATTTGCCACCCGCCAACAACTCTGACTTTGGATCTTTCTTTGCGATATCTATGTATGACTTGATCTTATCAAAACTCTTCTCATCAATTACCGCATTTATGAAGTTTCTGAAATCCTCTGTTGTTCCCATGCGGAATGATTTCACGCCGGCAATGAGTTTCTTTTTGATTTCCTCGGCCAGATTGGATGGAATATAGGCCCGTGATGCGGCGGAACATTTTTGTCCTTGGAATTCAAAAGCCCCTCTTAATAATGCGGCAACTGCTACATCCACATCCGCAGATTTATGTACTAACACAAAGTCTTTACCTCCGGTCTCTCCTACAATCCGCGGATAGGTTTTAAACTTATTGATATTCTTACCAATCGTCTCCCACATCGTATTAAAAACTTTGGTAGAGCCGGTGAAATGTACTCCTGCAAAATCGGGGTGGCTGAAACAGATCTCTCCTACGGTGGGACCATCAGCATATATCAAATTGATGACCCCATCAGGCAAACCCGCTTCTTTCATGATACGCATAAAAACATTCGCACTATAGACTTGCGTATCAGCACATTTCCATACAACGGTATTACCACATAAAGCCACACAGGCAGCCAGATTCGCTCCAATGGCTGTGAAGTTGAACGGCGTAACTGCCAAGACAAATCCTTCCAGTGGACGGTATTCCATTCGGTTTTGAACACCGGTTGAACTGATAGGTTGCTGACAATAAATCTCACTCAGATAATGCACATTAAACCGTAAAAAATCAACCAGCTCACAGGCTGCATCAATTTCTGCCTGATAGACATTCTTACTTTGTCCAAGCATAGTAGAGCCGTTGATGTAAGGACGATAAGTAGTTGCAATGAGATCCGCTGCTTTTAAAAATATATTGGCACGATTCTCCCAGCTGAGAGAAGCCCATTGTGTTTTGACTTCGAGTGCGGCATCAATAGCCTGATGCACATGTTTGGCTTCGCCGTAATGAAAATATCCCAGTATATGATGTCGCTCATGAGGCGGATGACTGGCCACTTTTTTTCCGGTACGCACTTCCTTACTTCCGATGTACATCGGAATATCTTCTGTTTTTTTCTTGAGTTCAGCGAGGACTGATTTCAATCTTTTTTTTTCAGGAGAACCCGGCGCATAATTTAATACTGGTTCATTGACTGGTGTGGGATAATAGAATGTTCCTTTGTTCATATGACAATTTTAATCGATGATCGTTTTTCGTTGGTCGTTTTTCGTTAAAATTACTTAATTGAGCTAATCAGTTTATTAAGCATCATCTTAACTCTAATGCACAACCTCTCCACTTGTTTGTATTCGCTTTCATTCAAGTACCCTAATTCCTTAGCTAAAAAAGCATGATAATGCGTTTCTTCAGCCGATCCTCTTGAAACATAAAGAAATTGCACAAATTCTTTTTTGTGTTGTCGCGCCTGCCCCTCAATTATATTAGCGGGAATACTACTGACTCCGCGCCTTAACTGACTTGTAATTCCAAATTCTTCAGATTTCGGAAAATTTCTGGTGAATTTATAGATCAATAAAGTTAATTCGTGGGCAATACCCCACACTTCAAGTTTGTTTTTCATAAATTAATAATTAGGTGTTTAAAATAAAGTGTTTTTCGACCAACGATCAACGAAAAACGATTAACGACTCGTCTCTCCCTCCTTCTCACTCATCAGATACGCTTTGATAAATCCATCCAGTTCACCGTCCATCACCGGCTGTACATTACCTACTTCAAAATCGGTTCGATGATCTTTGATCATTTTATAGGGATGAAAAACATAGCTGCGAATCTGACTCCCCCATTCAATTTTTTTCTTGTTGGCATTCGCCGCATCTTTCAGCTCATTTCGTTTTCTCAACTCTTCTTCATACAAACGACTCTTCAGCATCTGCATGGCTTTTTCGCGATTGCCCAGCTGTGTTCTTTCCGTCTGACAAACCACGGTAATACCTGTAGGAATATGCGTAAGAAACACTTTGGTTTCTACTTTATTTACATTCTGTCCACCTGCACCACCGCTTCGTGCGGTTTCCATTTTCACCTCACTGTCTTTGATCTCAATATCAATCGTATCATCAACCAAGGGATAGACCGATACACTAGCAAAAGAGGTATGTCGGCGAGCATTACTGTCAAACGGTGAGATACGCACCAAACGATGTACTCCGCTCTCTGCTTTCAGAAAACCATAAGCAAACGGTCCCTCAAACTGATAGGTACAGGTTTTGATACCGGCACCATCACCATCCTGCCAGTCGAGCTCGGTTACTTTCCATCCCTGCCTTTCGCCATACATCCGATACATACGAGCCAGTATCTGTGCCCAGTCCTGACTTTCCGTTCCCCCAGCCCCGGAATTGATCTCCAGCACTGCACTCAATTCATCTTCGGGCCGGTTTAATGTACTCTTGAATTCAGCATCTTCCATTGAAACGATGGCATGATCGAAAGCGACTTTTGTCTCTTCTTCCGTAGCATCCCCTTCTTTCCAGAACTCAAATAAAACGGCAAAATCTTCTACAGCAGTACTTGTTTGTTCAAATAACTGAATCCAGTACTCATTGTTTTTGATTTCCTTGAGTATCTCTGTAGCACGTTTATTATCATCCCAGAAACCCGGACTTAATGAGCGCTGTTTGTCTTCGTTAATTTTTATATGTCGGTTCTCGACGTCAAAGAAACCTCCTCAGGACGAGCAAGCGTTCCCTTATATCATTCAATTTTTCCTGTGTCATAGGGGTGCAATTTACGAATAAACAATCCATTTTTCGTAATTTGCCCGTCGTTCATGATTTCACAGCAGACCATAGATCAGATTTTAAACCGCACCGATATTATTGAGGTGGTTGGCGGCTTCATCAAGCTCAAAAAAAGAGGCGCCAATTACCTGGGACTCTGTCCATTTCATAATGAAAAGACCCCTTCTTTTACGGTCTCCCCTGCTAAAGAAATTTATAAATGTTTTGGTTGCGGAAAATCAGGAAACACCATCAGCTTTCTGATGGATCACGAAAAGATTTCTTATGTCGATGCCTTACGATGGCTGGCCGCAAAATATAATGTAGAGATAGAGGAAACATACAGTAGCCCGGAATCAAAAGAGTTAAAACTAACCGGCGACAGCCTGGCTATTATCAATCAGTTTGCTGTTGACTTTTTCAAAAAGCAACTCTATGAAACAGAGGAAGGAAAAAGTATTGCATTAACCTACCTGAAAGAAAGAGGATTTAGAGATGAGATCATTCAAAAATTTCAGATCGGTTATTGTCCGGCTTCAAGAGACAGTTTTGCTAAAGAGGCCTTAGCCAATCAATTCAACAAAGACTTACTGCTTAAATCGGGGCTTGTCGTAGAAAGGAGTGGCGAACTTATCGACAATTACAGAGAAAGAATCATTTTCCCTATACAGGGTAACACCGGCAAGATCATTGGGTTTGGTGCCAGAGTGATCGGCAAAAAAGAAAATGCACCTAAATATATTAATACACCTGAAAATGAACTTTACAACAAGAGTCGTATTTTATATGGGTCCTATTTGGCAAGGCAGGAAGTAGACAAACAGGATGAGTGTTTACTGGTAGAAGGATATACGGATGTTATGGCTTTACATCAATCCGGAATAGAAAATGTAATGGCCAGCGGGGGTACAGCGCTAACTCCCGATCAACTTCGACTGATTAAAAAATACACGAATCATCTAACCATACGATATGACGGAGATGCAGCCGGTATCAAAGCTGCCATGCGTGGACTAGATCTCGCACTGGAAGAAGGGCTGGATGTTAATCTGGTATTATTACCGGATAATGATGACCCTGACAGTTATGTACATAAGGTAGGTGCAGAAGCATTTCGCAATTTCATTAAACAGAAGAAAAAAGACATTATACTATTTCAGCTGGAAGTCATGCTGAAAGATGCCGGAAACGATTCATCAAAAAAAGCCATTGCCGTAAATACTATTGCTGAAAGCATCAGCAAGATCAATAAGGCAGAAGATTTTACCAGAAGGCAGGATTATATTAAGAAGAGTTCGGAATTATTGAAGATAGATGAAGCCGGCTTAGTTGCGCTTGTCAACAAGTTTATTAGAGAGAAAATAACAAAAGAAGAGCAACGTGATCCAAACCATAAGGTTCTTGCACCCACTGAAAATCCGAGTGAATCGAATGAAGTCATTACATTATTTAATAAAGAAGAACAACACGAAAGAGCGTTGGTGCGTTGTTTACTTGATTTCGGACACCTGCCTTTCAACGAAGAAGAAAGCGTTGCGGCATATATTCTCCGCGAGTTACAGATCAATGACATTAATCTTATTCCTACCCTAAACAGCATCGTACAATGCTATATACAATGGCTGGAAGAAGGCCTGGCACCTCAAACCAAAAATTTTTTATACCATGAAAATCCTGAAATCAGCAGTGTGGCCGTTTCTCTTCAAGAATTCAAGCATGAAATTAGCCCAAGATGGAAAGAAGAGCCACACGAACTTGCCATACCTACAAGAGATGATTTATACAGAGAGGAAATAGACTCGGTAATGACCTATTTCAAATTAAGAAAAATAAAGATCCTTATCGAGCAAAACCAGCGAGACTTGGAGCAGCCCTGCGATGAAGATGTATTAAAGGATTATTTAGCCACTCACAAGGAGTTAAAAGAGATTGAGATGGCCTTAACCCGTAAACTAGGATCCGTTATCATTAAATAATCTAATAATTATCTTTTTTGCCTAAACCTTTTTTTATTTTCTATGTTTTTTTAAAAAATATAATATGTTTCATAATAAACTTTTTCTAACCCTTCTTTTTATTACCGGAAGTTCTCTTTTCATATCCGCAGAAATGAAAAATTCCGGCAGTGCTCCCGGAGGATTTACCGGTGCAGAAGGGGTTACTTGTAATACAATAGGTTGTCATGGCGGCAACGCACTTAACTCAACGGGAGGGTCTGTAGTTATAAACGGTATACCTGCCACGTACGTACCCGGAGCCAAATATGATTTCACCGTGACCATTAATCATGGTAGTGCAAATAGAAATCGATGGGGCTTTGCCATGAAGGCTGTCTCCAATGGTAATCCTGTCGGTACATTTTCAGAATCAAATCCCAATGTTTTTATCAACAGTTTTGATAGTGAAATTGGCCATTCCTCTGCACCAACCACCTCATCATCCAACACCTATACTTTTACCAACTTGAGCTGGACAGCGCCATCATTACCAAGTCCTGCTGAACAAAATATCACCTTTTATGTCGCAGGCAATGCGGCCAACGGGATCGGAAGTTCCGGAGATTTTATTTATACCTCCACGAGAAATATGACCCAAGCCAGTACTTCAGTTTCAGAAAATGATATTCGACTGGATAAAATCAGCACTCTACATTCAGGTAAAAAGATCATGATTCAATTAGAGCTGCAAAGAAGTACGTCTTTACAAATTGCTTTATTCAATATGAATGGACAACGGGTATTGAACAAAGCCAGTCAATCATTTACAACTGGCTTTCATACCATTGAGGTAGATGGAAGCTCTTTACCATCAGGTTCTTATATTATTTCCATTCAGAATGAGAAGACAAAAGCAACAGGAAAAGTCACACTCTAATCAATTATAAATTTTTCAACTGCCGGTATCTTGTTTCATTAGTCTCCCATTGCATATGCCCTTTCATCAGTGCATAAAAAACAGAAACGAATAGACAACCAAGCAGGATGAGTAATAATTGACTGCCCGAAATAAATGGCATACGTTTATACCATCCCCTGAATAAAACAGCCAATACGATAGGAAAACTCAGCATCAAACCCATACCTAATCCCTTCTTTATACTACGTTCCCATTTTTTTTCATCATCTCTGTTTAATTCCCACCAGCGGATGAAGTCCTCGTCCTCTTTTGAAATCATGTATATTATCAATTATATATGTCAAATAATTATTTTACAGCAAATTTGACAAAAATACTAGATGTTAGTTTGATCTTTTGAAATTCAATTTCCTCTTTTGCTTCAGGAATACCATCAGCTGCTACCATAGCCATCACTCTGGGCATGGGATAATAAGGCTGAGTACCCGGATCGGGAGAATCTGTTACCACTATCACCTTTCCAACCTGTTCTCCAAGAGCAGCGAGTAAATAGGTTGCTTTTTCTTTGGCTGACTTAATCGCCTTAATTCTGATCTCTTTTTTAAGACTATCAATTTTTGAATGGTTTACCTTGGATATAAACCCATCCGTAATATCCATTTTATCAAGTTCCTGAAATACCTGCCCTACCATGGTAGCAGTTGCTACTTTCAGTACGTATTCCTTTTTGGTTAGCATATCTTTTTTCTGACGACGAATTTTAACATAATCTGAATTGACATCTGACAGATACAGGTTTTTCAAATCAACCCCGATTGACTTTAAAGCATTTTTCATTTGTGCTTCCTGTGTTTCAATCGTTATTTTATCTTTATTGACATATCTTTCTTTCAAAGTAATGGAAATAAAAATCTCATCAGGCACCACCTCCTCTTCTGCGTTGCCGGTAACTTCTATGTAAGAAGATACGGCGGGAGAGAGAGTCTGCGACTGGGCAAAAGAATTAATTCCGGTTATGAGGAATAAACAAGAGATTGCTATAGCTATCTTATTCATATTTAAAAAATTTAATACAATCTACTTCATATTTACGAAAGAGATTACAAGTAAAAGTTAAAAAGTATTTTTTACAAAGGGGATACCTTTTAATTTACCTCACATAAAAAAGTCCTGCGCAAAGGCAGGACTTTTATGATGATCTATCTTGAATAGATTAATAATCCATTCCGCCCATTCCGGGAGCACCCGCAGGCATAGCTGGATGTGCTTCAGGCTTTGGCTTATCAGCAATTACGCATTCAGTAGTCAGTAACATACCGGCGATAGAAGCTGCATTTTCGAGCGCAACACGAGTTACTTTAGTAGGATCGATGACACCTGCTTTCAGCAAGTTCTCAAACTCTTCCGTGCGGGCATTGAAACCAAAATCACCTTTACCATCTTTGATCTTGTTTACGATCACACTGCCTTCCAGTCCTGCATTTTCAACGATCGTACGGATGGGAGATTCCAAAGCACGACGTACGATCTGTACACCCAGCTTTTCGTCTTCATTGCTGCTGCGGAAAGAATCGAGAGAAGCAATGGCACGAATGAAAGCAGTACCACCACCGGGCACAATACCTTCTTCAACTGCAGCACGAGTTGCATGTAAAGCATCATCTACACGATCTTTCTTTTCTTTCATTTCAACTTCAGTAGCTGCACCGATATTCAGTACCGCTACACCACCACTTAATTTGGCTAAACGCTCTTGTAATTTTTCTTTATCATAATCAGAAGAGGTAACCTCAATCTGGGCTTTGATTTGATTGATACGAGCAGTGATATCTTCTTTTTTTCCTTTTCCACCTACAATGGTAGTATTGTCTTTGTCGATAGTTACAGAAGCAGCTTGTCCCAGATAGGAAAGATCTGCATTCTCTAATTTGTATCCTTGCTCTTCACTGATCACAATTCCTTTGGTAAGAATCGCAATATCTTGGAGCATTTCTTTACGACGATCACCAAAGCCGGGCGCTTTAACCGCAGCCACTTTCAACGTACCGCGTAATTTGTTCACTACTAATGTAGCTAATGCTTCTCCTTCCAGATCTTCAGCGATGATCAATAGCGGACGACCACTTTGTGCTACTTTTTCAAGGATATGAAGTATGTCTTTCATGGCAGAGATCTTCTTATCATAGATCAGAATCATTGGACTCTGAATCTCCGCTTCCATTTTCTCACTGTTGGTAACAAAATAAGGAGAAATATATCCTCTGTCGAACTGCATACCTTCTACCACTTCTACCGTGGTATCTGTACCTTTTGCTTCTTCCACAGTGATTACGCCATCTTTACCTACTTTCTGCATTGCTTCAGCAATCAGTTTACCAATGAACGGATCATTGTTAGCGGAGATGGTAGCAACTGCTTCAATTTTTTTATTGTCATTACCTACGGCCTGTGACTGAGCTTTTAAAGCATCAATTACTTTTTCAACCGCTTTATCAATGCCTCTTTTCAGATCCATCGGATTCGCACCGGCGGCTACATTTTTCAATCCTTCTGTAATGATAGATTGTGCTAAAACCGTAGCCGTAGTTGTACCGTCACCAGCCACATCCGCCGTTTTGCTGGCTACTTCTTTAACCATCTGGGCACCCATGTTTTCAACGGCATCTTCCAGTTCAATTTCTTTAGCCACAGTAACACCGTCTTTAGTAACGGCGGGAGCACCGAATTTCTTTTCGATAACTACATTACGACCTTTAGGACCCAATGTTACCTTAACCGCGTTTGCTAAGGTATCAACGCCTTTTTTCATTTTATTTCTTGCTTCCAGGTCGAAGAAGATTTGCTTTGCCATGTTATAATGATTTGAGTTTAAAATTTAATGATAGATCAATAAAGTCTGCTATCCTTACACGATAGCCAGAATATCACTTTCACGCATGATCAGGAGATCAGCCCCTTCAATGCTGATTTCAGTTCCGGCATATTTACCGTACAAAACGGTATCACCGACTTTAACTGTCACAGGTTCATCTTTTTTACCGGGACCAGCTGCCACGATGGTTCCTCTCTGCGGCTTTTCTTTTGCTGTGTCAGGAATGATAATTCCGCCGGAAGTCTTTTCTTCGGCAGGTGCGGGTTTTACAATAACCCGATCGTGCAAAGGAGTTACATTCAACTTCTTACCCATAGTGTATGAAATTTTGGTTTAAAATGATAATTACTTAGAATTGATATGATATCATATTCTTCAGATCCTGAATATCCAATAGAATGCCACATGTATAAAAACAGAAAAAAAAGCAGAAATTCAATGTTTCAGGGATCATGCATTGACAAAAAGACACTACGAAAGCCATTTCACCAACTTTTCACGACAATTTTGGCAGTCCGGCAAGTTAATAAATTATATTTGGCAGGGATGATTATCTTTGCGCCTCAGAATAGCTCTTTTATATGATTAGCAGAAGAAATATCAGAATTAAAGTCATGCAAGTCCTCTATGCAGGTTTGCAGGAAGATGCGACAACCCCCAACATACAGCCCTTGTTGAAATCCCTTAGGCATCAGATTCATGAAAGTACTAAACTTGCCGTCACACTCATTTATATTATTACTGAAGTGTCCCGTTACGCGGAAAAAGATGCCAAAATTCGGGCTTCCAAACATTTACCTACGGAAAGTGATCTAAACGTTAATACAAAACTTGCCGGAAATTCTTTACTGTGGCACATCCTAGAAATGCCCTCCTATAAAAAGGCCTTATCTGAATTGAAGCCGGAGCTGATTATTGATGAGGATTGGATCCGGAAAATATATCTTGAACTCAGTTCCAGCCCAACATATCAGAATTATATTCTTTCACAGAGCAGAGAGAAGAAAGAAGAAAAAAACATCCTTGAATATATATACAAGGATCTAATCCTTCCCAATGAAGGATTAACCGATCATATTGAGGAACGTTTTATGAATTGGCAGGATGATTCGGAAATGATGGAACTATTGATCCTCAATTTTCTGCACAAACCGGACCAATATAATTTTCAGGAATTTGTAAGTCGCGAAAAAACAACTTACGCAGAAGATTTACTCACCGCAGTAATTGAAAAAAAAGAAGTTTGCAATGAATTGATTCATGCTAAGTTGCAAAACTGGGATCCTGAACGCACCGCCTTACTCGATATGATCCTGATGCGGATGGGCATTTGTGAGTTTTTATACTTTAAAACAATTCCGCCGAAGGTAACCATCAATGAATATATCGATCTGGCTAAAGACTATAGCACACCACAAAGCGGACATTTTGTAAATGGCATTTTGGACAGCATTCACAAAGACCTCTCATCTGCCAATAAATTGCATAAGGTGTCACATAAAAATTAAAGAATGATCCTTTATGCCTTACATTTGCGAAATCAATTTTGTTATATTCAATTGTAACAGATCATGAATAAGGTACAATTCCATTTAGGTCTCTTATGTATGGCATTTAGCATTTTGGCTTGTCATAATGAGGGTAATCGTCCATCCGGATCCGAGAGCAATACCTCATCAACGTACACCAAGAACGTTGACCCAATTGCCGACACCGCCAATTATACTACTATTCAATGGTTGGATTCTATACAAAATTTTGGCAAGGTGACGGATGGCGAAAAGGTGCTAATCAGCTTTCATTTTAAAAACACAGGCAATAAACCACTTATCGTCACCAATGTAACTGCCGGTTGCGGCTGCACCGTTCCTGTAAAACCAGAAGCACCGATCCCGCCCGGGCAGGAAGGCATTATAAAAGCAGAATTCAATAGTGAAGGACGCGTGGGTCAGGCCTCCAAAAATATAACCGTAACCTGTAATACAATCATTCAAAATTATACGCTCCTGTTTGAAGGAGAAGTGATCGCAAAAAAACAATCCCAATGATACAATCTCTGATTCTGCTCGCAGCCGACCCTAAAAGTGGCGGTTCATTTCAACTGGTTTTTTTAGGCCTGATGCTTTTGGTATTCTGGCTATTCATGATTCGTCCGCAAGCTAAAAAAGCTAAACAACAAAAATCTTTTATTGATAATCTTCAAAAAGGCGACAAGGTTGTAACCATAGCGGGCATTCACGGAATTATTAACAAGGTAAATGAAGACAATACGCTTTCTCTTGAAATCACTCCGGGAAGTTATATCAAAATAGAAAAATCATCCATCAGTATGGAGTGGTCTAATCAGGTCAATAAAGTTACGGCTGAAAAAAAATAGGCTTACATTCCACTTAATTTCAGACCTTAGCCAACGCATTCATCAAATTTTATGCTTAAAGTTGGCTTGACAGGTGGTATTGGTGCTGGCAAATCAATAGTTGCTTCCATATTCAGGCATTTCGATATACCTGTTTATGATGCAGATGCCGCTGCCAAACGACTGATGCATGAAGATGAGGGTATTAAAGAAAAAATTATTGATCTTTTTGGGGACACAGCTTATAGTAATGGTAAGTTAAACCGGTCATTGATTGCTGCACAGGTATTCGCAGACAAATCTAAGCTTGATTTACTTAATCATATCGTTCATCCTGCCACGATAAAAGATGCAGCCGCATGGTTCATAAAACAAGATTGTCCTTACGCAATTAAAGAAGCGGCACTTTTATTTGAGAGTGGAAGTGCAGAGGGGTTGGATCTTATAATCGGAGTTACGGCTCCACTTCCATTAAGGATTAGAAGGGCCATGCAGCGAGATCAGTCAACCAAAGAACAAATAGAAGACAGAATGAAATATCAAATGGAGGATGCCATCAAAATGAAACTTTGTGACTTTGTGGTCAATAATGATGAAATACAACTGGTCATACCTCAGGTATTGAATATACATGAAGCCCTTTTGCAGAAGCAAAAAGAAAATCGCCTTCCATGAGTTTATTATTCATGCTGATCATTGTAGCCGGGCTACCCTTACTTGCCGCTATCAGTTACCGAAATATCAAAACATTAGAAAAAGAAGAAGGTGATCTTCATCTGGCTAAGGCGCCGATCTATTTTCAATCGATGTTGATGCAGGGAGGCATTTGTTTGCTTGCCTATTACACCGGCATAAAAGAACAACTTAGTATCTCTTTACAAAGTGAATGGAATCTCTTCAGCATATTGAGTGGATTCATTTTTCTAGTGATCGCATTGGGTTTTGCTTATGTAGGACAAAGAAAGCAGAAACCGGAAGGGACGCTGCGTTATTTGTTGCCCGAAACAAATAACGACCGAATATTATGGGTACTGGCGGTGGTAGTTGCGGCCTTTTGTGAAGAGTATATTTACAGGGGAGTATTATATCAATTACTATCCCTGCAAACAGAGGGAAATGTATGGGCTGCCATTATGTTAAGTGCAATCGTATTTGGATTTGGTCATGGTACACAAGGAGAAAAAGCCATTATACAGATTATCCCCTTCGCCATCGGCTTTCATCTGTTGGTAGTCATTAGTCATGGTTTACTTCTTCCCATGATCGTGCATTTTATCTACAACATTTCCGTTGATCTTTTATTCGGCAAACAAATTACCGGTCAGAAACAGGATCCATAATACCACTTACTTCCGCCCAGGTATGATCGGCAAGTAATTTGGCAGAAGAAATAAAGGCTTTAAATGGACCGGCTCCACCCCACTCTTTAGGGCTCACCATCGAAAGTAAATATGTATCATCTTTTCTTTGGTATAAATGATACACTTGCCCAATGACAGGACGAAAATTCAGTTTGGCTTCATAAATCATAAGAGAAAGCTCTTTTCTTTTCACAATTTCCTGGGCCTGCCGGGCCAACAATTCGATTTGCTCTCTGATCTGATCGAGTTGCATGTTCGTTTGTTCCTCCATGGCTTGTAAGGCCTGATGACGGATCACACCCTCCTTGGTAGGTTTTACCACCACACCACCTATAGAAGATGCATAGGGCAAAACACTCATTTGCTTATGATAAATATCTTTATTAGAAAATACTTTACCCTCCTCATCCATGCCCTGCTGTGTAATTTGAAGATACCCGTTGGAAAGGATCTCATGTTTGGTAGTAAGAAAATTCTTGTCATCTCTAAAAAAAGAAATAACAAGAGAGGAAGCATTGATGAATTCGCCACTGATTTTCTCTGCAAAATCGGGCTGATCACAGGGATGTATATTGGTGTCAGGAACAAAAGTAAAATCAGCAAAAAAAGCCTCATTCATTCTGGTTACCCAGTTCATACTGATCTTGAGTGCAGTTCCATTCATTACAGACTCTATCTTGTAGTTGCCGCTCTTGGGTACTTCTCCTGTTTGATAGATACATTTTTCAGGGAAGAGTTGCCAGGAAGCCAGAAAATTATAAGCCTGAACCATATAAGAAGACAAAGATTTAATGTGTATGCAAATTATATACACATCTTTTATATAAATCAAACAAGAATAGGGTCTTATTGTTTACTAAATTGCATCGATAATATTTAATCATGGCTTATCAATCGCTGGAAGCATGTTTACTAGATCTGGAAAGGAATGGTCAGTTAGTTCGTGTGAAAGAAGAGATTGATCCCTATCTGGAAATGGCTGCCCTTCATTTAAGAGTGCATGAAGCCGGCGGCCCTGCCCTGCTTTTCGAAAATATTAAAGGCTCCTCGTTCAGGGCCGCCTCCAATATCTTTGGCACCCTGGACCGCAGTAAATTTATTTTCAGACACAGACTCTCCTTAATACAACAACTGATCCGTATCAAAAGCGATCCTATCCAGGCCCTTAAAAACCCTCTTAAAAACGGAAAGGCTTTCATGGCTGCCCTCCATGCATTGCCCAAAAAAATAAATCGCCATCCCTTTCAAAAAATTAAAATCAGCGATCTACCCTTAATTCAACACTGGCCTATGGACGGGGGTGCATTCGTTACCCTACCACAGGTATATAGTGAAGATCCCGAACAGCCCGGCATCATGAAAGCCAATCTGGGGATGTATCGTATTCAACTCACCGGCAATGATTATATACCCAATGAAGAGATTGGATTACATTATCAACTACACAGAGGTATCGGCGTGCATCAAACGAAGGCGAATCAACTCGGCCAGCCTTTAAAAGTAAGTTGTTTTGTAGGCGGTCCTCCCTCTCATACCTTAAGCGCAGTCATGCCCCTTCCGGAAGGAATCAGCGAAATGACATTTGCCGGTGTATTAGAAGGAAGAAGATTTCGTTATATGTATGATGATGGAGGCTTTGCCCTCAGCACCGATGCTGATTTTGTCATCACAGGAGAAGTTTACCCCGGAGAAAATAAACCCGAAGGACCGTTCGGAGATCATTTAGGATACTACAGCCTTACCCATCCTTTCCCCCTGATGAAAGTAAGATCTGTTTATGCTCGCCCCAATGCCATCTGGCCTTTCACTGTGGTAGGAAGACCTCCACAGGAAGATACCCGTTTTGGTGAACTCATACATGAAATGACAGGCTATGCCGTGCAACAGGAAATTCCCGGCCTAAAAGAGGTGCATGCAGTGGATGCAGCAGGTGTCCATCCTCTTTTATTAGCCATTGGAAGTGAGCGTTACACCCCTTACAACGTCACCAAAAGACCTGCGGAAATATTGACTATCGCCAATCATATTTTAGGTACCGGACAGTTAAGTCTGGCTAAATTCTTATTCATAACCGCAACAGATAATGACAAAATACACACGCATCATATAAGTGAATTCCTGCAATATATTTTCGAGCGAATCGACCTAACCAGAGACCTGCATTTTCATACACAAACTACGATTGATACTTTAGATTATTCCGGCGAGGGACTAAATTCAGGAAGCAAACTGGTATTGGCAGCCTATGGTGA
>JBKCGY010000151.1:0-3877 GCA_046303015.1 Bacteroidota bacterium
TATGATAAAAGCCGTATTATCTAGTAAGCGTTGTCCATACTTCTTCTACTATATTGTATCCATTTGAGTTGTAAGTTTCTTTATTATAAAGAACCAGTTTACTGCTTGTTAATGTTTGAATGGTTGCATTATCTGGATCAGAAAAATTAGCTTCTGGAGATGTAACCAATGTACTGCCGGAAACCTTGTAATATTCTGTAAAACAAGAACCATCTGAGCAGTATTCATAAGTGCCATTGGATTTAAATTCTACGGTTCCACTTATTGAAAATGTTTCATCGGAAGAAGGTTCTCCGGAAGCGGGCGGAGCTGTAATTTTTTCTCTAGAGCTTTGGAGATTCCATTTTCCTACAATTAAAGAAGAATTAGATCCGGAATCTGAACCCTTACTACAAGAAATGTGAGTCATGCTGACAAATAAAAACAAGGCGAGAAATGAATTTTTGATACTCATAGTTGTTTTGATTTTATTAGTTATTTGATTTATAGAGCCTAAAATATGGATTTTTAATTTGAATAGAAACTTTCTTCTAAAAAAAATGAGCCGAACGGCGATACTACAACCCTAATTTCTCCACCGCTGTCTGTGCTGCCATTTGACCGGCATCTTTTTTATTGTACGCTTTTCCCTCTGCAATCAGTTCTCCGTCTATGACTACACCGACAGTAAATAACCTTCTGCCATTCTCTATACGCTCGTTAAGTGTTTCAAAAGTCAATGTCTTGCCGTTCTTATTGACCCACCCATATAATTTATTTTTTTGATTGATGTCCAGCGCTTCCAGGTCATCCATAAAGAGGTGTGGAATAATAATATTTCTACTCACCCATTTTTTTGTTTTTTCATAACCCAGGTCCAGATAAATGGCTCCCAGCAGGGCTTCGAGTGTGTTGCCAAATATCTGCGAGATCTTTAATCCGTTATCTCCTTTATTATAAAAAGTAATTTTCTTAAGGCCCATCTTCAAGGCAATATCATTCAGTGGTGCACGGTTCACCATCTTACTCCGCATCTCCGTAAGAAAGCCCTCTCCCTTATACGGATATTTCATAAACAGATAGTCTGCAACGGCCGCACTCAAAACCGCATCGCCTAAAAACTCAAGGCGCTCATTGTTTTGATCGCTCCCCTCTTTTACGGACCGGTGACTTAATGCTGTCTTATATAATGATACATTACCGGGCCTGTAGCCTAATATATTGCGTAGTTGTCGCTCAAAAGATGATCTGGTGAAAATATGTAAAAACCAATTCCGCATCCGAGAGTTGTTGGCAGAAAGCAGTCAGCAATAATAATTACTACTCAAATCTAATTAAAAGAAAGGGAAAATGGATGTTTTAAGAAAAGTAGAGAAATTATGCGTTGTATTTTTTTACAATCACGGAAGCATTATGCCCGCCAAAACCAAAGGTATTACTCAGGGCAGCCCTTACTGTTCTTTTCTGCGCCTGATTGAAAGTGAAATTCAATTGATTATCCAACCCGGGATCATCCGTAAAATGATTGATAGTAGGAGGAACGATATCATGTTTTACACTCATCACACAGGCAATGGCTTCCAATGCGCCGGCGGCACCCAGGCAATGTCCTGTCATTGATTTAGTGGAGCTAATGTTGAGGTTGTATGCGTGTTCTCCAAAAACAGTGAGGATAGCTTTTGTTTCAGCAATATCACCCAATGGAGTTGAGGTTCCATGAACATTGATATAATCAATATCGGTAGGTTGTAGGCCGGCATCTTTCAAAGCTGCCTTCATAACGTTATTGGCACCCAATCCTTCGGGATGTGGTGCGGTAATATGATGGGCATCGGCTGTTGCGCCTCCTCCGGCAATTTCGCAATAAATAGTGGCCCCACGCTGTAAAGCATGTTCCAGCTCTTCCAGCACTAACATGCCCGCACCTTCTCCCATTACAAATCCATCGCGGTCTTTATCAAACGGACGGCTGGCTGTTTTTGGATCATCATTTCTTTCGCTCAAGGCTTTCATCGCATTGAATCCGCCCACCCCTGCCGCACTGATTACCGCTTCACTTCCTCCAGTTAAGATAACATCCGCTTTCCCCAAACGAATCACATCAAAGGCATCGATGATGGCATTGGTAGATGAAGCACAGGCAGACACTACTGCGTAATTGGACCTCTGAATCCATGACGCATGGAGATTTGTCCGGCAGCAATATCCAATATCATTTTAGGGATGAAGAAAGGGTTGAAACGAGGAGTCCCATCACCCAAAGCAAAAGCAGATACTTCTTCTTGGAAAGTAATGAGCCCGCCAATACCACTGGCAAATATAACGCCCACCCGATCGGGGTCAACTGTCTCTTTAGAAAGATTTGCATCTTTCACCGCCTGATCACTGGCAATGAGTGCAAATTGCGTAAAGCGATCAATTTTACGAGCTTCTTTTTTGTCTAAATATTCAGTAGGATCGAACCCTTTTACCTCGCAGGCAAATCGGGTTTTGAACTTTGAGCAGTCAAACTGCTGAATAAAATCGGCGCCGGACACACCATTCAATAAACCATCCCAATATTCATTGAGCGTTTTACCCAATGGTGTAATGGCGCCAATTCCTGTAACGACAACTCGTTTTAACTGCATACAGTAATGAAATAATTACTAAAAATAACGTAGAAGTTATTTTGCGTGCTCTTCAAGATAAGTTACTGCCTGTCCGACAGTTGTGATGGTTTCAGCCTGCTCATCAGGAATGGAAATATTAAATTCTTTTTCGAATTCCATAATTAATTCCACTGTATCCAGTGAATCGGCTCCTAAATCGTTGGTAAAAGATGCTTCAGGATTTACCTCTGATTCTTCTACACCTAATTTGTCAACGATAATTTTTTTAACTCTTGCTGCAATGTCTGACATTTTTTGAAGTTTTAGTTTCAGGCTGCAAAAATAGTTGTTTTCAACAATTAAAAAACCGCTGTTTAAAATTCTGTGAAATTTACTGAAACAAAGGGGGGCTTTTCATAATAAAATATTGATTTCCTTACTATTAAGTCATCAATTAGCGGCTATTTCTTACTTTATAACTAATGTCATAGGTCAGCTTTATGGCATTCCTATTCAAAATTTGTATATTGTATAGCTTAAGAACCTGCTTATGGCACTAAAAGAAATCATGTACGATAGTCACGAATATGAGCAAATGATTCAATTGCGCCTGGATGTACTTAGAAAGCCTCTTGGACTTTCTTTTTCTCTTGATGAGCTGCAAAAGGAAAAAGATGATATTTTACTAGGTGCATTTGAAGAAGAACAACTCCTGGCTTGTTGTGCGCTTACACCAGTCGATAATGCTACGATCCAACTCCGTCAGATGGCTGTACAAAATAATCTACAGGGCAGAGGAGTGGGTGCTATACTATTGCGATTTGCAGAAAATATTGCGAGAGACAGGGGATACAGCTATATGAGTATGCATGCGCGGGACACGGCAACAGGATTTTACGAAAAACACGGTTATGAAACTGAAGGTGATTTGTTTTATGAGGTCACAATCCCCCACTTTAAGATGGTGAAGAAGATAAAATAAAAAAAGTTGGAGGTTGTCTGTTGACAGTTAATGCTTTAACCTACAACCCACAACCTCCAACCTAAAATTATTGGTTTTGACTTATTTCTGAAAAAGTATCCTTTAAGCTTTATACTGTGCTATCAGACTCTTCGCCAGATCCGTCATTTTCTTTATGCCCTCTTCTGGTAAGGCGCCTTTCTTAAAATCTGCCAACACATCCGGCAGCTTCGCTTCCATTTCATGTAGGAACTGCTCTTCAAACTCCTTCACTCTACGAACAGGAACCGCATTCAGCAAACCATTGGTACCCAGATAAATAATTGCAATTTGCTTTTCTACTGTA
>JBKCGY010000152.1:0-5209 GCA_046303015.1 Bacteroidota bacterium
GCTTTAATGCTGCGGATCTTCAAAAAATTCGTAGATGCACATGATTTTAATTTTTCATCCACAGAAGCAATTAACCGCCTGTTCTGGAACTATTATCGCCTAAAAGAAAATCTTGAGAATAAAGACCACTGGAAAACAACAGTAAACGCTTTGTCGTCCAATGAAATATCAATGGAAGTATTAGTAGAGTTTTATTTGCAACTGAATACAATACTGGATCATCCTTTATCAAAGATCGAACAGAAATTATTACAAAAGATCATTATCAGATTTTACGATCAGCTAAAAATGACATCAAATCCATTACATAGTAAAATATCTAAATTTCCATTTCAGCTGGGGCATCTTGGTCTTCATGGTTAATCCTGTTTATTCATTATTATTTAAGGAATTCTACCTGCAGAAACAAATCTCTTTTGATAGTAAGAATGATCGAGGCTATCGATCGTAACGCCTTTAAGAGTACTGGCATGAACAAATCTTCTATTTCCCAGATATATACCTACATGAGAAATCTGATTTCGATTGGTCCTGAAAAACATAAGGTCTCCCTCTTTTAATTCAGATTCATTGACTACTTTCAGATGAGCGGATTGCTCCAAGGAAGATCTGGGTAGGGTATACCCATAAATTTGCTGGTATAAGAGCCCGGAAAAAGAAGAACAATCGATCCCGTTCTTATCATTTCCTCCATATTGATAAGGTACACCCATCCATTGATCTATAAAATGATAAAGTGAAAAATTAGAGATGGATTCAATTGTGGTATCCAGGATCAGGCTGTATTTTATGGAAATGGTTGAATATGTATCCGTTGAAGCAGGCTGTTCGGGAGAAAGTATATGAGATTGGCAATGAATACATGTGTCCTTAGTATAAGATACAAATGAGATATCTCTTGATATGGTTGAGGAGTAAATGAGATCAAAAATCAATAAAGCGATGATGTATCTCCATGTATGTATATTTAATAACAACTTCAATTAATGCACTTTATATGTTAAGCCCTTGCAAAATTATAAGATATAAAATTGATTTTCAGATATCGACTTAATTCCTACGTAATTTATTCATAATTTAGCTTTTTTGTGATGCTTAAACGATTTTCATTCATGTTTACCAAGAAAAGTCTATTTATTCTCATATTCCTTTTATTGGGAGGTGGCATATTTTATGCCGTACAATCCTCTTCAACTTATAATGATCCTCAAACCAAATACGAGAAGATATTTCAATTGGTCGCGGAAATGCTGGAGGACGGGCATTTTGCCCCACAAAAGATCGA
Source organism: Bacteroidota bacterium (assembly GCA_046303015.1). Lineage (GTDB taxonomy): Bacteria > Bacteroidota > Bacteroidia > Chitinophagales > Chitinophagaceae > Lacibacter. The sequence goes on from JBKCGY010000152.1 coordinate 1,286, forward strand.
TGATCAGTTTTCAAGGAAAGTATTTAAAAAATATTTGAAAACGCTCGATCCAGAAAAAACATATTTTTTGGCTACTGATATAGATAAATTAAAAAAAGTTGAGACCCGTATTGATGATGAGCTGAAAGGTGAAAAATTAGCCTCATTTTTCCTGATTAATGAGATCTATAAAAAACGTGTGCAGGAGGCTTCTCTAATCTGCAAGACCATTCTCAGTAAACCATTTGATTTTAGCACCGATGAATTTCATATAGAGGCAAGCGAAACATCTTTGTATCCCAAAAATGAAGCAGAAAGATATGAGATATGGCGAAAAAGATTGAAATACGCAGTACTAGACCGTTTTTCTGAACTGATAGAACAACAAGAAAAATCAGCGGATTCATCTGCACGTAAAAAGAAGAATATTAAGGAACTAGAGATCGAAGCCCGAACTAAAACGGAAAAAGCGTATAGCAGAATCTTTGAAAGATATAATAATCGATTTAAGGACGATGATCGGTTTCACTGGCTTGTAAATGATATCTCTGAGTGCATGGACCCACACACCAGTTATTATCCACCTGTAGAAAAAAGATCTTTTGATGAGCAGATGAGCGGTGAGTTCTATGGCATTGGAGCATCTTTACAGGAGGATGATGGAAATATTAAAATCGCTACTATCGTAACAGGAAGCCCAGCACATAAATCCGGAGAAATATCCATTGGAGATTATATTTTAAAAGTTGCACAGGGAGAAGAGGACCCTCAGGACCTAACCGGATATGCGGTAGAAGATGCCGTGAAAATCATAAGGGGTAAAAAAGGAACACAGGTTACATTAACCATTAAAAAGCCGGATGGAACGATCAAAACAATCTCTTTAATTAGAGAAAAGATTAATCTGGATGACACTTATGCCAAAAGCGTAGTTATAAAAGGGGAGGGAGCGGATAAAATTGGATACATTTATTTACCTGAATTTTATGCAAATTTTCAAGATCCTAGTGGAGCCAGATGCGCTGCTGACGTAGCCAAGGAAATTCTCAAACTAAAAGAAGAAAATATAACTGGCATCATAATTGATTTAAGATCTAATGGTGGAGGATCTTTGATGGATGTTGTGCAAATGGTAGGTTTTTTTATTGATGAAGGTCCTGTTGTACAAGTAAAAAGCAGAGATGAAGCCCCTGCCATTCTGAGGGATCGAGAAAAAGGAATTTTGTGGGATGGTCCCCTTGTTGTAATGGTTAATGAATTTAGTGCGTCTGCATCTGAGATTTTTGCAGCAGCCATACAAGATTATAAAAGAGGAATTATTGTCGGTAGCTCATCGACATTCGGGAAGGGAACTGTACAGAGGAATATAGAACTTGACCGTGCAGCATGGCTGACGGGCGCTGAACCTGAATTAGGTAGTTTAAAATTGACCATTCAGAAGTTCTATCGAATAACCGGCGCCAGTACACAACTAAGGGGAGTGGTTCCGGATGTCATTCTTCCTGATCAATACGAATATCTCAAGATGAGAGAAAAGAATGAGCCAACTGCCTTAGCTTGGGATGAGATCAATAGTGCAATTTTTAATGAATGGAAATCTCCTTACGAACTGAAAAATATAATTGAAGAGGGTAATAAGAGAATATCGGAGAATCAATCTTTCATTAAAATGAACAGCCATATTCTTACGTTGGAAAAATTTTATAATGAGAAGAAATACCCACTCCAAATAGAAAAATTCAAATCCAATAAGAAAGCGCTAGCTGAAACCGTTAAATCGATCGACACATTAATGAAAACCTCAAATCCTTTGACCTTACTTAATCTGAAAATTGATCTGGATAAAATAAGCAGTGATTCCACTAAAATTGAAAGAAATAATAATTTCATCAAATTGAGAAAAAATGATGCTCAATTGAGTGAAAGTGTGAAAATCATAAATGATATGATCAGATCTTCGCAATTGGCCAACAGATAAAATGCTTAATATGTAGATAATTAATCTTCTACAATATTGATTATCATATTATTACATCATTTTTTTCTATTAATAAACCCGATCATTTATTCTAGTTCATATCCAACATTTTTTACATTTTATCGTTTAATATATTGTATATCAGGAATATGTTAAGAATCCTAAATTTTATACTTCAAAAGCTATGAAATGCAGTTTTCACATGTTAATTTTGCATTACTTCAGGATTTTGAACGAAAAGATCAGTTTTCCGGCCAACAATTCCTGTTTTTTTCATCTTTAAACAAGCATCTTTGATATGAGGCAGCTTAAAATTGCAACACAGATTACAAATCGCGATTCACAAGCGGTTGAGAAGTATCTACAGGAAATCTCCAAAATCTCTATGATTACGCCGGAAGAAGAAACTACACTAGCCCAAAGAATTAAAATGGGTGATCAACGTGCTTTAGATAAACTTGTGCAATCAAACTTGCGTTTCGTAGTATCTGTAGCCAAACAATATCAACATCAGGGATTATCTCTGAGTGATTTAATTAATGAAGGGAATTTGGGTCTTATAAAAGCGGCACAACGTTTTGATGAGACGAAAGGTTTTAAGTTCATCTCTTATGCAGTATGGTGGATTCGTCAATCAATTCTACAGGCTCTGGCAGAACAAGGTCGTCTAGTTCGTCTTCCTCAAAATAAGATCGGCACATACAATAAGGCGAACAAAGCATATATGGCTTTTGAACAGGAGCATGAACGCGAGCCTTCAACAGAAGAATTAGCGGATATTTTGGAAATGAGTGAGACTGAAATCAATAATATTTTCCAAAGTAATACTCGTCACACTTCATTGGATGCACCGGTACATGAAGCTGAAGATGTGGCAATGGGTGACCTTTTAGAAGGAAGTGATGACACAGATGAAGATGTGATGAAAGATTCTTTAAGAAATGAAATCCGCAGGGTTTTAAAGTCTTTGAGTCCCAGAGAAGCCGAAATCGTCAATGCTTATTTTGGCCTGGATGGTGAAAATGGAGTAACAATTGAGCAGATTGGACAAAAATATGATCTTACCAAAGAACGTATCCGCCAGATCAAAGAAAGAGCCATCAAAAGACTTCAAAAGGCAAGATTCAGCAACTCACTTAAGAGTTATTTAGGTAATTAAATACGTAGTTAGTTAAGTACAAACCCTCCCATTAAGGAGGGTTTTTTGTTAGTGTACTTGAATGTAACTTTGCAAGTAATGTACAATTTCAGAAATATATGGTTCTTTTTGACAATCTTTATGCTGATCTCCTGTGAGAAGAAAATTGATTTTAAGCTTAAGGAATCTGATCCGATTGTAAGTGTGGATGCATCCATTGAAACCAATCAATTTCCAGTTGTCATACTTACCAAAAGTTTGAATTATTTTTCTGAAATAGATACTAAAGTGATCAGCGAGTCAATGATCAGAAATGCCGAGGTTATGATCTCGTCGGAAGGTAAAAATATTCAACTGATAAAAAATGAGGTCATTTTCCCCGGCAATCTGTCATTTGTTTACTATACATGCGATTCACTCAATATTGCCAAGCAAATAAAAGGGGAGCAAGGAAAAAAATATGAATTAGAGGTCAAATGGAATAATCAGGTTTATAAGGCAACTACCCATATCCCCTTATTAAAGAAAACGGTTGATAGTTTATGGTGGGAAAAAGCGCCATTTACAGAAGACACCAGTACTAAGATCATTTTGATGGGAAGATTCAATGACCCTCCCGAATTTGGAGATTACATCCGATATTTTACCAAAGTGAATGGTGAACCCTTTTTCCCCGGATCCAATTCTGCTTTTGATGATTTATTGGTGAATGGAACCGTTTATGATATTCAAATTCCCAGATCGGTGGACAGAAACAGTATGAGTGACCGAATAAGTGAAGCCTATTTCCGAAGGGGCGATACGATCACCGTAAAACTATCCAATATAG
>JBKCGY010000153.1:0-27603 GCA_046303015.1 Bacteroidota bacterium
GTTGAAAAATGTTTATCCATCGCTCAAAATATAAGTCAGGCATGGGTTTCAGCGGAGTATGAGCAGAAGCAGCGGTTACAGAGACTGGTATTTCCGGAAGGAATCATATATAATAAGCAAAAAGGGGAAGTTCGAACAGAAAGAGTAAATAGTTTATTCGCTGCAATCCCATTACTGGCAAAGGTTTCAGGCGAAAAAGAAAAAGGCGACTCATCAAAGAATCGCCTTCAGTACAGTAAAGTGCCCGGGACTGGATTCGAACCAGCACGCCCTTTCGAGCACCACCACCTCAAAGTGGCTTGTCTACCAATTTCAACACCCGGGCAAGGTTGCAAAAGTAATTCGAAATGACAAAAAATTAAATATTAATTCGGAATAATATCTAATACACCATTCTTACCTTGATCGTATCTTTTACATCTCTAAGCAGATCCAACGCCTTTTTCGATAAGCCTCTGTCTACATCCAATACTACATAGCCGATCTGATCGTTTGTTTTTAAATACTGTCCTACGATATTAATCTTGTTTTTACTTAATTGCGTATTGATGGCACTCAATACACCGGGAACATTCCTGTGTATATGTAAGATTCGGTGGGCACCCTCTTGTATAGGTAATGCCAACTCAGGAATCGTATGTGAACCTATCGTAATACCCCGCTCGAGGAATTGCACCAGCTTACTGCTCACATCTTCTCCAATATTTTGTTGCGCCTCTTCAGTGCTGCCTCCAATATGCGGAGTAAGAATCACATTAGGTAAATGCTGCAGAGGGGTACTGAATACATCCCCACTTTTTTCAGGCTCTACGGGAAACACATCAATCGCTGCACCTGAAATAGCTCCCGACTCGATCGCATCCTTCAAGGCATCAAGATCCACCACTTCTCCCCTCGCATAATTAATCAGAATAGACCCTTTTTTAAACTGTTTGATCACAACCTTATTGATCATATTCTTTGTCTGCGCTGTTTCTGGTACATGTAAGGTGATGATATCTGCCTTCTGTACCATCTCCTTCAGCGAACGAACCTGTTGAGCATTACCCAATGGCAGCTTCGTGATAATATCATGATAAATCACTTTCATTCCCAAAGATTCCGCCAGCACACTCACCTGGCTGCCAATATTGCCATAGCCCACGATGCCCAAAGTTTTCCCTCTTAATTCAAAACTTCCTTTAGCCTCCTTCAGCCATATTCCATCATGACAGGCTTTGTTCTTATCAATAATCCGTCTGATGAGTAATATACTTAAACCTATCACCAGCTCTGCCACACTCCGTGTATTACTATATGGGGCATTGAATACCACCACTCCTTTTTGAGTAGCTGCTTTCAGATTCACCTGATTCACGCCTATACAAAAACAACCAATGGCCTGCAGCTTGGTAGCCGCATCCAGCACTTTCTGTGTGATCTGTGTCTTGGAACGAATCCCCAATAAATGCACATCTTTAATTGCTTCAATAAGCTGCTCCTCACTTAAGGCCCCTCCTAATTTTTTCACATTGGCATAACCCTGTGACTTAATTTGCTGAACAGCTGTATCACTAATATTCTCCAATAAAAGAATATTGATTTTTTCTTTGGGATAACTCGTTGTTTTTTTTGAAACCATAGTCGTAAAGATGTACTTATTTTGCACGCAAATATAAAACGTGCTTACCGCAAAACTGAACCCATTAATGAGATCTATTTTTATAAAGTTCCTATATGTTATCATAACATCCGTTAGTATTTTGTCATGCAAAGAGACTTCTACACCGGTTAAAACCTCGATACCGGTCGACACTATCCCCTTTAATCCGGCTGCACTCAAAGAGAGAAAAGACATTGATATTTATAAAAAATCGAAAAACTTTTATGAACATCATTATAAATACAGCCAGCTTAATGGGGGCTTCCTTGTAGCTAAAAATGGAAAGATCATGTTTGAAGCCTATAATGGAACCGTACACAGAGGACAAAAGGATAGCATTACTTTACAAACGCCCCTACATATTGCCTCCACTACCAAGACTTTTACGGCGATGGGTATTTTACTACTTGCGCAACAACAAAAACTAAGTCTTACCGATAGTCTTCAAAAACACTTCCCCGCCTTTCCTTACAAAGGGATCAACATACAAATGCTGCTCAATCACAGAAGCGGACTAGCGAATTATATGAATGTTATGAATCCCGATGAATGGAAAGATAAAAGAGTAAGCAATCAGGATGTGCTGAATTATCTGATCAACCAAAAGCCGGCAATACAAGGTTTACCCAATCGTCAGTTTACCTATTGTAATACCAATTATGTTTTACTGGCCTTAATCATTGAGCAGGTAAGCCAAAAAAAATATGCTGACTTTCTCAAAGAATCTTTCTTTGATCCGCTAGGCATGAAAAATACTTTTGTCTGCAATGGAGATTATCAGAAAAACCATGCTCCTTCCTATCGATATAACGGAGCCGAAGAAGCCATTACCTGGCTGGATGACACCTATGGAGATAAAAATATCTGCAGTACACCGCGTGATTTACTGAGATGGGATCAGGCATTATATAATAACACACTATTTACGAAAGAAACCCTCGACGCTGCTTTTAGTCCGTATAGTTTTGAAAAACCCGGTACCCATAATTATGGATTGGGCTGGAGGATGTATCTGTTGAAGAAAAATAAAAAACTCATTTACCACAATGGCTGGTGGCACGGTTCCAATTCCTGCTTCTATCGAATCATCAGTGATGGCATCACTATTATCGCCATTGGAAACAAAATGAATACTAATATTTATAAAGTAAAACCACTCGCAGAAGCTATCAGCTCTGTAAGATTTTCAGGTAAAGAGACAGATGAGTAAACGTACAATTTAAACCCAATAAGAAACCCCACTTTTAAGTTTTCACTTTTGACTTTTTAATAATAAACATGACAAATTGTGAAGAACCCAAAAACAGAGTTTTCTTTGATTTGAATTTGATTTTATAATATTGTGCCGCCGAAGTCTGTTAAAAACCCGGCATCTCAAGTTCCTATGTCAAAAAATTTACTGATTGTTGAGAGCCCTGCGAAAGCAAAAACCATCGAGAAAATCCTGGGAAAGGATTTTACGGTAAAGAGTTGCTTCGGCCATATCCGTGATCTTGAAAAAGACGAGATGGGTATTGATGTGAACAAACAATTTGAACCCCGATACATTGTCCCCGAAGAAAAAGAGAAAGTCGTTAAAGAATTAAAATCCCTTGCCCAAAAAGCCGATGAAGTGTGGCTGGCAACGGATGAGGACCGCGAGGGAGAAGCCATCAGCTGGCATCTGTGTGAAGTATTAGGCTTGAATCCCACTGAAACCAAACGCATCGTGTTTCATGAGATTACCAAACCTGCCATCCAAAAAGCCGTCGCCAAACCGCGTACGGTGAATATGGATCTGGTCTATGCTCAGCAAGCCCGTCGCATATTGGATCGTATTGTAGGATTTGAATTAAGTCCGGTATTATGGAGAAAGATGAGTATGCGCAACAATCTGAGTGCCGGTCGTGTGCAGAGTGTTTCCGTAAGGCTGATTGCGGAAAGAGAAAGAGAGATTCATGCTTTTCAGGCTGCTTCAACCTTTAAGATTGAAGCCTTATTCTCAGCCAATGATATTCAAAAAAGAAAAGTAACCTTTACGGCAGAGGGCGCCAAACAAGATGAGTTGAAGGATGCTGAAAAATTTCTTAACTCATGCATCGGGGCTAATTATACAGTAGAAGACATACAGGTAAAGCCCGGAAAAAAATCTCCTGCTCCACCTTTCACTACTTCTACCCTTCAGCAGGAGGCCAGCCGTAAATTAGGATACTCCGTGAGCCGCACCATGCAGATTGCACAAAAGCTATACGAAAGTGGAAAGATCACTTATATGCGTACGGATAGTGTAAATCTGAGTGATACGGCCTTGGGTGATCTGACTCGAACGATAAAAGGTATGTACGGTGATAAATATCATCAGTTCAGAAAGTATAAGAATAAAAATGAGAGTGCACAGGAAGCGCATGAGGCGATCCGTCCGACATATATGGAAAACACAACTGTAGATGATGCCGATGGGAAGAGACTATATGAACTGATTTGGAAGCGAACGATGGCCAGTCAGATGGCTGATGCAGAACTGGAGCGCACAACGGCACAGATCCGTATCTCTACGAATAAAGAAATGCTGAAAGCTGAGGGAGAAGTATTAAAGTTTGATGGGTTTTTAAAAGTGTACAGAGAGGATAAAGATGAAGATGAGGGAGGAGAAGAAAAGACTGAAGGGATGCTCCCTCCTCTGAATAAAGGAGATAGATTAGATTTTCTTGAAATGAATGCGGTTGAAAGATTCAGTCGGCCCGCCCCTCGTTATACAGAAGCCTCTTTAGTAAAAAAACTGGAAGAATTAGGTATCGGTCGACCTTCCACGTATGCACCTACGATCAGTACAATCTTAAAAAGAGGTTATGTTGAAAAGAGAGATAAAGAAGGAATTAAACGCGATTTCAGGATTGTCCAGTTAAAAGCCGATAAAGTAACTAAAAAGACAGAGCAGGAAAATACCGGAGCAGAAAAATCCAAATTGTTTCCAACCGATCTGGGATTGGTGGTAACGGATTTTCTGAAAGAACATTTTAAGCAGATCATGGACTATGGCTTTACGGCACAGATTGAAGAAGAATTTGACCATGTAGCCGAAGGTAAACTTAAGTGGAACAAAATGCTTTCAGTTTTTTATAGTCCATTTAAAAAAGATGTAGACGAAACTATTGAAACGGCAGAACGTATTAAAGGTGAAAGAGAACTAGGCATTGAAAAATCAACCGGTAAAAAAATTGTGGCCCGTATGGGTCGCTTTGGACCCATGGTGCAGATCGGTGATGTGAATGATGAGGAAAAGCCGCGCTTTGCTGCCTTAAGAAAAGAACAGAGCATAGAAACCATTTCTCTGGAAGATGCCATGAAGCTTTTTGAATTACCACGCACATTGGGTTCATATCAGAATGAAGAAGTGATCGTGAATGCAGGCCGATTTGGTCCTTATGTGAAGCTGGGTGAACAATTTATTTCTATACCCCGCAATGAAGATCCCTTAGATGTAAGTCTGGAGCGTGCCATTGAATTGATAAAGGAGAAACAAAATGCCGATGCCCCCATTGCACAATATCAAAACAAACCTGTTACTAAAGGCAAAGGAAGATTTGGTCCTTTCATTAAATGGGAAGGTATGTTCATCAACGTACCACGCAGATATGATTTTGATAATCTGAGCTCCAAAGACATTAAAGAACTCATTGATGCCAAAGTAGAGAAAGAGTCCAACCGTTTCATCATACGCTGGCCTGAAGAAAATATTTCCATCGAAAATGGTCGCTGGGGTCCTTTCATTCGTTTTGGCAAAAAAATGCTCAAGCTTGGCAAGAAAAAAGACGACACAAAATATACCAGCGAAGAAGCTTCTCATATAACCCTTGAAGAAGTAAAAGCCATGATCACCGCACAAGTGCCCGGTGCCTTTGATAAAAAAACAAAGGGAGCTCCAAAGAAAGCGTCATCCAAAGCCCCCGCTAAAAAAGCAGCCGTAAAGAAAGCAGCGACAAAGAAAGCAAAGGGGAAAAAATAGCATTTAAAACTTTATACTCATAAGTTAAAGCTAATAAATAGGCAACAGACTCGCCTCAAGTGAGAAGTGAACCCCATAAACAAAGACAACGATCTTTTTGATTTTGACATTACATAAAAAAATAAGGGGAAAAGAATTTCGCCCCTACTTTTGAGCTTTAACTTAATAACCTTATACTCGTTTGAAGTTAAGAGCTTAGGCAAATTAACCTACAACTTAGAACATCCAACCTACAACTGCCCTATTCCTTCACAAAAGCCTCGGTAACAACACCAGATTTCCCTATGAGGCGAACATAATACACGCCAGGTTGCAAACGGGAAATATCAATTTGATTATTCGACTGGAGGCGGTTTTGTTTATATAATAATTGTCCAACACTACTTACAATACTTAATTCATTTACCTCTTCAGGCTTTGACAAGTTTACCCAAAGCAGATTCTTTGCTGGTTTAGGTGTAACCAATATAGTGGTTTGACTACCTCCTATCCATACTTTCTGGATAGCAGAATATTGTACTTGTCCTGACATCTCGGTTATGCGTAAACGATAGTACACCCAGCCGTTGAAAGGTGTAGGATCTATATCGTTATAGGACACCGTTGATTCAGTATTTCGGGCATACACCTTCTTCAGACTTTCAAAACTTATACCATCTCTGCTGCGTTCAATGGTATAATGCTGAATCAGATTGTTATTATTAACCAGCCATCCGAGTTGTACGGCTGTGTTTTTTGCCACCGCTTTAAAATTCTTCAGTTCAAAAGGCAACGGAGCCAGACGCCAGTTCGTTGTACCCAGTGTAAAAGGAGTGTATCCTCCATAATTGCTCAAAGATGGATTTTTATAACGCAATAGGGGAACAGCATTCCATGTTACACTACCTTCCAGAGCGTTGCCAGTTCTAGAATCAGCCCCATAATAATTCCATTGACCACTAGGATGGGTAAAGGGTGTTCCATTATCACTAACTGCCACCACAACAGCATTAGGATCGAGTATGTAAGGTGTACTGGGATTGCATACACTTTTGGGTTTCCAGTATAAAGTTACATTTACGTTTGTTGCACTGCTTCTCTTTAGTCCCCAGTACTCACAATAACTAACCCCTTGTAATACAGGAGCTGCAGGTAAGGTTACAGGCCCAATCAAATTAGCATTAAAATGAACAAATTCTGCTATAAAAGAATCCGCAACATTACCAGGAGCAGAAATATCAATAGGTCGCCAGCCTCCGGTTAAGCCTGCTGCGTTATAAATACTAGGAGTAATGGTTTTAACAGGTTTTCCAACAGGGAAAGAAAAAGCATCATCTCCTATTTTCCTTACTGGACCATCCACAAAGGAATTGTCGCTTTCGCCTATAGCATCGGTACCATCATAAAAACTTAATAGATTGGTAGTAGATGACACAATAGTACCTGTTCCAAAATAGGCCGCATTAGAAATATCTGTAGGCTTATTCAGCGTGATGGTATTTGTAGATAAAGCTTTTGCAGTTTCAATGGCATAAAAAATTTCTGTTCCGGCAGCAGACAGATCTACCATTGAATTTAATGAAGAATTAAAAATAAGTCTTCTGGTATTATGCGTAAATGTTCCTGTTGAAATATTCCTTGTCCAGTTTCTTCCCATCTGAACATTGCCATTTGTATTTCCTGAAGCGATTAAAGTACCATTAAGGTTTATGTCCAGCGTAACAATTAAGGGAACGGTCATATCATGGTTACCACTATTGGTCATATCAAATGTCGTGCTTTGATCAACAGTCAGACTACCGGCCATATTTAAGGCCGTATTAGTATTAGCAGGTGCACCTGAAAGCACAGCACCTCCGGCTATCAGACGAGTTCCGGATAATGAGGTCTGCACATTAAAAGGATAACCAGGACCGGAAGCGGCATTCCACTCGGCATTGCGACTGTAATCACTTCCAATATTGTATTGGAGCAGGGAATTGGTTGCGTACGTTGGAGGATTCACATCTACAAAACCTCTTGCGTTGATACGGAGTGTACCATTAATCGTAGTAATGCCGGATCCGAAATTAATCCCTACATTACCGGTGGAAGAACCGACAGTGACAATAATATTTGAATCAAATAAGAGCAAAGAAAGATTTGGTGAATTTCTGGTAACAGTTGTTATATGAGCAGGGATCGGATTGGTTCGATAATGAGTAATATTAAAGCTGGCAGCCGTTGCAGATGAATTAAAAACTCTTCTGGTTAAATTACCAGCAGATCCTTCAATCAATATATTCTGATTCACATTATTGATGGTATCTCGAATTTGAAGTGTCATAGATTTTCCATTTAAATCCAAATGACCATTCAACAATTGAAAAATACTACCCTGATTGGCTCCATAAATGAAGGCATCAGCAAGCATTTTTACGGTTCCGTTATTTGACTTATTTACGATGAAATAGCCAAATATCTCAGTGCCATTGAATGTAACTGTCTGTTCTGTGGTAGAAGCTCCATTAAAAATTACAGCCCTTCTGCTCGCATCAAAAGTACCACCGGTTTCGTGTAGCCAATTACCACCAAGCTGTATGTCACCGATTTTAGCTTCACTGGGCTTCTGGCTACCCAGAATTAACCCCCCAGTACTTCGAATCGTAACGTTACCATTAAAAACTATAAGATCCTCCGCCATTGTTCCACTATTCCCCCCCATGGTAAGTGTACCATATAAATCTAAATCGCCAAGTAAAGTACGACCTTCGTCGTCATAGTGAGAATTATTACCAGAGCTTGTTTTTACATCCAAATTTAATGTGGTGCCTTGACGTACTGTAACATGATGCGGTACGGTTTCAACTGTATTTCCAGAAGGCCATTCATCCGAACGATTAAAAGTACCCCCAGTATTATAAACAAGCGTTGAACCGCTGGCATATTTTGGTGGAGCAGAGGCGATGAATCCTCCATTATTTAGAGTAAATACTCCATGTATAGTAGATTGATTAAGGGCTGCACCTAATGTCAACCCACCTGATGTATTGAGATTATGAAAATTGACTGGACCGCTTACTGTACCGTTGCTTGAGAATGTTACAGTTCCAGTATTCCTATTAAAAGTACCATTATTAGTTATGGTACCGTTACATGCAGCTATAGTAATAGTTTGTCCAGTACCATTATTAAAAGTTCCACCGGCATCAATGGTTAAACTGCTTGCGGATACGGAAGTATTTAAGGTAATACTATGTCCGTTTCTGATAGTTATGGCATCAAAAGTGCCTGATGGAGCCGAGGTAGCTGCAACCCATGTTGATCCACCATTGGTACTGATTTCCCAGTTTGCTGCATCTCCCCAATTACCAGAAGCTCTGGATCGGTAGCGAGGTTTTAAAAGCTGGAAAGCATTCAAATACATATTTCGATTCCCGTTTGCATCATTTTGGTTTCCTATGTAAAAATTGATTATATCAATGGTTGAAGCACTATTTATTGTGGTAGAATAAGTGGCTCCACCATCTCTGGCTGTCATGGTAAAACTATATGCAGTAGAACTAGTTCTTGTCAGCGTAACAAGCATTGGAGTAGTACCAAATGCTGTAAATGCCGTACCATTGGATGTTGTAATTGTTGCGTTGCCCCCATTATTGACATTGAAAATATTTGTTCCTCCATTTCTCAAATCAAAGCCTTTTGCCCCTGATAAGGCATCCCAGTTAATCGCCCAATAAAAACTTAATTGATCCCCAACCTGCATACCTCCGCGAATACTTCTGTAAGCATTGCAATACCCAGCAGCACCGGTGGCAAACATTCCAAAAGCTGTATTTCCAATACCACTGATCCCCATTCCATTATCTGCTGGATTGCCAATAAAAGTGCCGGTATTTGCTCCATAGGTAAAAGTCCAATCGCCAAAACCAACATTTGAACATGAATTGGAATTATTAGGATTGGCGGGCCCCCACCCTCCAGTAGTGTAGCTTGTAGCATTATCTGTATAAGTCTGCCCCCACCCCGTATTCATTATAACAAGGAGCAGTATAACAGCATAAACAAACCTGAATATTAGATTTTTTGTAAGTTGTCGGTTCATTGACATTTCAATCGATTGAATTCATTTTTTAATACAGGCTAAACAATTTCTAAGGGACAGATATTTTGCCCTTAAAAATACATTGCAAAAAGCAGATTAACAAGAATAATGAACCTAATTATCAATGGGTTGCAATCATTTATTACTCACACATGTTAGTTGTTTAAGGTTGGGGGTCTATTTGACAACCATGACAACCTGGATAACAATGACAACTTTTTGGTTTTGCCTTTTGAGTTTTGACTTATTATAAACATCAAACCGTTTATTTTTGCACCACATGTGGACGCTCTGTAAAAAAGAAATCAGTCAGTTTTTCAGCAGTCTTACCGGCTATCTGGCTATACTCCTGTTTTTACTCCTAAACGGACTCTTTCTGTTCCTGAGTTCCAGTTTCAATATTCTGGAATATGGATATGCCAGTCTGGAAAATTTCTTCATCCTCGCCCCATATATCCTCCTCATCCTTATCCCTGCCGTTACCATGCGCCTTCTTACTGACGAATGGAGGTACGGCACAATGGAAACACTACTTACCCGCCCCATATCCGCTCGTTCCATTATCATCGGAAAATATCTGGCAGCTCTGATCGTCATCCTGCTGGCACTGATCCCCACCCTCATCTATCCGATCTGCCTGGAACTACTAGCCGAAGATCAAAATGCCCTCGACCTGGGTGCTACTACCGGCGCTTATATCGGTCTGATATTTTTATGCAGCAGCTTTGCCGCCATCAGTCTATCTGCAAGCAGCTTCACTCAAAATCCTATCGTTGGTTTTCTTTCCGGCGCCTCTTTTTGTCTAATCATTTATACGGGCCCCGATATGCTCAGCCAAATCTCTCTCTTCAGAGGGAATATAGATTATCTGCTCATGCAACTGGGAATGCAGTTCCACTTCCGTTCCATCTCCAGAGGCGTGATCGATAGTCGCGACCTGATCTATTTTATCAGTCTTACCGCATTATTTCTTTTCCTTACCACAAAAAGATTAGAGGCACGTAAAAAATCAGGTAAATAATCGCATGCAGTCATTCTCAAAATATATAAAACGCTGGCCGGGATTTCTGATCCTGCTCATCCTGATCAATCTGCTGGCTAATGAATTCCCCTACCTACTCGATCTGACGGCAGAAAAAAGATATTCCCTCTCACCCGCTACTCGCACATTACTGAAGAATATTGATGAGCCCATCACCGTTGATGTTTTACTGAAAGGGGATTTCCCTGCTGTATTTACCCAACTGCAAAAAAGCACTTCGGATATACTGCAGGATATGCAGCGTTATTCCGGCCATAAACTCCTGATCCATTTTACCGACGCACAAGAATGGATATCGGAAGATGAAAAAGAAAATATCTATCACTCTTTTATTGATAGTCTTAGAAATTTAGGTGCGCCTGTAGACAGTATCCTTTCGCAACGACCGGGCTTTAAAGAAGAATTCAAACAAAGAATTATTGGTGATTCACTGAACAAGCTGGGCATTATGCCTTATAATTTGCAGGTACAACAAAAAGAAAATGAACAAACCCAACGGATCATTTTCCCTGCAGCCATTGTACGATACAAAGACCGTATCATTCCCATCGATCTGCTAAGTGGTAAAACGGAGTATACCCGCGATCCGGTAAGTGGCCGCATGCAACTCGATGAAGCCAAAAGCATAGCCAATGCGGAAGCACTCCTGGAATTTCAGTTTGCTTCTGCCATTGACAAAATTCAGAGAAAAGAAAAACCGGCGATTGGATATGTGGTAGGCAATAGTGAACCGATGGGACCCGAGACTTACGATCTCGTACAAACGCTGGAACCCCACTATCGCTTCAGTATATTCGACTTGAATAAGAATAATTTTATTCCTACAGAATTAAACGCAATCTTAATTGTAAAACCTTCCACTCCTTTTTCAGATAGCGCCAAGATGAAGCTGGATCAGTATCTAATGAACGGCGGAAAGATATTTTGGTTCCTGGATGTACTTTATGCCGAAAAAGACAGTCTGGCTTTACAAGCCCAAACACTGGCATACGACCGAAATCTGCAACTGGATGATCTGCTTTTCCGCTATGGCGTGCGGATCAATCGCGATC
Source organism: Bacteroidota bacterium (assembly GCA_046303015.1). Classification (GTDB taxonomy): domain Bacteria; phylum Bacteroidota; class Bacteroidia; order Chitinophagales; family Chitinophagaceae; genus Lacibacter. The sequence continues at coordinate 11,785 of JBKCGY010000153.1, forward strand.
TGTTACAGGATCTTCAATGCGATTTGAGTAAAATGGTAGTAGGTAACGCCGGCGGACAACCGCAGCTGGCTGATGTCCCCTTCAATTATTATCCCCTTTTACAAAACTCGGGCGCGCATCCGATCACTAAAAATCTGGAACCTGTTCTGTCACAGTTTGTGAATACCATAGATACCATACAAGCCAGAGGAGTGAAGAAATATATTCTTTTACATTCTTCTGAAAATGCAAAAACCGTCAGCACGCCCGCACTGATCAGTTTGCAGGAATTACAAACCATCAGCAATCCGGATCTGTACCGACAAAAAAACAAGCCGGCTGCTGTTTTGCTGGAAGGAAATTTTACCAGTCTCTATGCCAACCGTGCTTCTTCCGAACAAAAAGAATGGTTCAAAAAAAATTATGGTGAATTCTTATCTACCTCTAAACCTACCGCACAAATTGTAGTGTCCGATGGAGATATCTTATTGAACAGCTATACCCCACGTGAGCCCTTCCCCATGGGCTTCAGCAGAGCACAGGAAAGAACTTTTGCCAATAAACTCTTTCTGCAAAATGCACTGGAGTATTTGACGGGCAATAGCGCCATCATTCAGCTTCGCAATAAGGAAGTAACCGTTCGTCTGCTCAATAAACAAAAACTGGAATCTGAAAAAACATTCTGGCAAATACTGATAGTAGGTCTTCCCATGCTGCTGGTTGCATTAAGCTGGCTGATCTATAACTATATCAGAAAACAACAATATCAATCATAGAATCCTCCGATTTCGGAATATCTTTACATACATGACACATACACAAATTACCTATTTGGTTTTCGGCATCGTAATATTACTGGCAGTGATCGCTGATCTGGGTCTATTGAGTAAAAAATCAAATACGCTAACCATAAAACAAGCGATGTACCAGACTTTACTTTGGGTTACACTTGGCTTGGGATTTGGAGCCTTTGTATGGTATGAAGAAGGAAGGGCTACATCTATTGAATACATTAGTGCCTATTTGATGGAATGGAGCTTGAGTATCGATAATATTTTTGTGTTTGTACTGATCTTCAATTTCTTCAAAGTAAAAGAATCTTATATACCCAGAGCCCTGTTGATCGGAATCCTGCTTGCCATCATTTTCCGTGTTGTGTTCATTACCTTGGGAGTTGAACTGGTCAATCGTTTTCACTGGATGTTATACATATTCGGAGGATTTCTGATCTATACCGGATTTAAAATGTTTACCAGCAACCAAGATGAAGAATTCAACCCGGAAGAAAGTAAAGTATATCTTTTTCTTAAAAGATTTTTTCCCATAACAATGAATGATGGAAACGGGAAATATGTTATACGACAACATGGCAAGCCCGTTTATACTTCCTTATTCGTAGTTGTAGTGATGCTGGCCACCACCGATATTGTATTTGCCTTAGATAGCATTCCTGCCGTAATGGGGATCAGTCGCAATGTGCTGGTGATCTATACCTCTAATATTTTTGCTGTGTTGGGCTTACGATCCCTATTCTTTTTATTGAGAGGTGCGGCCAGTAAATTCGATTATTTACAACAGGGGATCTCAATCGTACTGGTCTTCATTGGTATTAAAATGCTCGGGGAAGGACTCATCTCTACCGTATTTGACAAATCATCGCAGGTTGTTGTTTCCTTATTTGTGATCATCGGATGTATTTCCGGATCTATTTTATATTCGATCTATAATAAAAAGAAAGGTGTACCCAAAGATCGTATTGAAGAATAAAAATGAAACCTTATCGCCTCCATACCATTGCAGAATGTACGCAAGGCATCTTGTTGCAGGAAGGCGCATCGGATATTATCATCGAGTATTTGGCTACAGACAGCCGTAAAATTCTACACCCCGAACGATCTCTTTTTTTTGCCATCGTAACGGAGCAAAGAAACGGACATGCGTTTATTCAGAACTGTTATGATAAAGGAGTACGCGCTTTTATCGTTTCAGAAGATATACAATGGAAGAACTATCCTGAAGCAGGATTTATCAAAGTAAATAACACCCTGCAGGCTTTACAAAAACTCGCTTCTTATCATCGTACCCATTTCAACCAACAACGACCAACGAACAACGACCAACGAACAACGATCCCAGTCATCGGCATCACGGGCAGCAACGGCAAAACCATTGTAAAAGAATGGTTATATCAGTTGATGCATGAAGATCTGAATATGGTAAGGAGTCCGAAAAGCTTTAACTCCCAGATTGGTGTACCACTAAGTATATGGGAGTTGAATGAACAACATGAACTGGGCATTTTTGAGGCCGGCATTTCACAGCGAGGAGAAATGGAAAACCTGGCTTCTATCATACAACCCACCATTGGAGTGTTCACTTTTTTGGGAGATGCACATAATGAAGGTTTTAACGATAAGCAAGAGAAGGTAAAGGAAAAGTGCAAACTCTTTCACAACGCAGATACAATCATTTATCCCTCAGCTGATTTGCATGCTTATATACAAAAATCATCCGCGAATAAGACCCATATTACCTGGGGAAATAAGGATGAAGATGATCTGAAAATATTACATGAAACGATTGTGCAACATGAAACTATCGTTCAGGCACAATGGAAAAACAAGATCATCACCCTCCATATTCCTTTTACAGATAAAGCTTCTATACATAATGCACTCACCTGCTGCTGTGTTTGTTTGCATCTTGGGATGCGGGAAGAAACGCTTGCAGAAAGAATCCAAAAACTGGAACCCGTAGGTTTAAGACTGGAGATCAAAAAAGGAATTCAGGGATGCACTTTGCTGAATGATGCGTATGCCGCAGATCTTAATTCTTTGGAGATAGCTATTCATTTACTGCTCCAGCAATCCGGTGAAAAATGTGTCATCCTTTCTGATTTCATTTTACCTGAAAATGAAAAAGAAAAATCTTATCAATCCATTGCAGAGATGATAGAAAATGCAGGGATCAAACGAATCATCACTGTTGGGAAAGACACGGAATTTTATTTACAACCCTTAATACCCCACCAGGTTCAAAAAATACATTTTGACAATACGGATGCCTTGATTCAGCAAACAGGACCATTACATTTTTTCAATGAAGCCATTTTAATTAAAGGTGCGAGAAAGTTTGAACTGGAAAGATTACTCCCCTATCTCGAACAGCAGGTGCATGAAACTTTACTGGAGATCAACCTTTCTGCCATTACGAGAAATTTAAAATTCATCAAGAGTAAACTGAAGAGCCAGACCAAGATTATGGCCGTAGTGAAAGCTTTTTCTTACGGAAGTGGCAGCTATGAGATTGCCCGATTATTACAATATCATCGGGTTGATTATCTGGCTGTAGCTTTTATCGATGAAGGAGTAGCCTTAAGAAAAGCCGGTATTGAATTACCCATTCTTGTGATGAGCCCGGATACCGCAGGGTTTGAATCCTTAACCACCTGGCAACTCGAACCCGAAATATATTCATTTTCCTTTTTAGATGCATTTACAAAGCATCTGGAGAAAGAAGGCTTACACGATTATCCGGTTCATATCAAAATTGATAGCGGCATGCATCGACTGGGCTTTATGGAATATGAATGGTATGAACTCGGTAAATCGATCCAAGAGAATCCTTATCTATCTATCAAGTCTGTCTTTAGTCATCTTGTTGCTTCGGAAGATGAAGGATCGGATGCCTTTACGCTTTTACAGAGTGAAAGATTTAATCATGCATGTAAGATTATTCAGGATGTTTGTTCATATCCATTCTTAAGACATCTTAATAATACATCCGGCATCTTACGACATTCGAAACTCGAATATGAAATGGTTAGGCTCGGCATAGGATTATATGGTTCAGGGACAAATCAAGAAGGCCTGGAACCTGCCATTCGGTTTGTTTCCTCCATTGCACAAATCAAGGAACTTCCGGAAGGAGAAGCGGTGGGCTATAACCGAAAAGGGATACTTAATCGTCGTTCGAAAATTGCAACGGTTCGCGTAGGATATGCCGATGGATTCCCCAGGAATCTGAGTAATGGAAAAGGATGGATGATGGTACACGGGCAGCAAGCCCCTGTCATCGGTTCGGTATGTATGGATATGACCATGCTCGATGTAACAGACATAAAAGAAGTATCTGAAGGGGATACGGTTGAGATATTTGGACCCTCACTCTCAGCAGATCAACTGGCAAAGCAGGCGGATACGATCGCCTATGAGATCCTTACAGGAATCAGTCAGCGGGTAAAGCGCGTGTATTTTGAGGAGTGATTTCTGGTACGTCATGTTGAGCATAAGCGAATTTATCCCGAGCATCGGGGACATCTCTTAGAAAACTCAAAAGTCAAAGGTCAAAACCCATAAGTTAACTGGTTTTGACCTTTGACTTTTGACTTAAAAGCAACAATAAAAACTATCTTTGCCCCATAATTTTTTAGCGTGAAAGGGAAATACGTTTGGTTGATTATTACAAGCATTTTAATGGCTGACCAGGCTTTAAAGATCTGGGTAAAAACCACCATGCATTATCATGAAGAACGATTGATCTTCGGAGAATGGTTTCGATTATACTTTATAGAGAATGAAGGCATGGCCTATGGCTGGAAGTTTGGAGGTGAATGGGGCAAGATATTTCTTACTTTATTCCGACTGGTGGCCGTTATTTTAGGCAGCTGGTATATCAAGCGCATTATCGATCAGGGTTATCATAAAGGCTTTATTATCTGTGCTGCCCTGATTTATGCAGGTGCTGCCGGCAATCTGATTGACAGTCTGTTTTATGGGATCATCTTTTCGGCCAGTGAATTTGGGGCTCCTTTAGCAACGATTTTCCCCGAGCAGGGGTATGCCGGATTTTTACACGGGCATGTGGTAGACATGTTATACTTCCCCATTATTCGTGATTTCCCCATGCCGGGCTGGGTGCCTTTTATAGGCGGGGAGCCTTTTACATTTTTTCAACCTATATTCAATATTGCAGACGCATCCATTTCTATAGGAATCCTTACAATCCTGGTATTTCAGAAAAAGTTTTTTAAAGAAGAAAAAAAAGAAGTAAAAGAAGCAATTGATAATACCATTTCTTAAGACCTAACGATTGTATAATTTCTGAAAGCAAATAGGCGTACTCCTGTTATCTTTTCAAGGTACATAAGCAGCCGATCTTTTAGCGCATATTTATTAATTGATACATCAAAATCAAGATGCCAGTTTTGTGACTCAATTCTATCTTTCATAATTTGAGGATGAGCACCTTGGTAATGCTCCAACTTTCGGAAATTATCGAACTTGAATAAAGCTACGGCTTCTTTATAATCTTGAACAATATCATCATTATTATAAAAAACATGGGTAGCATCAATTTTTTGCTTCATTTTTTTCGGGCTCTTTACCCAACCGTAATGATAAATATCTGCATCCACTTTAGCAACCGGAATTTTCTTATTACCGATCCGGAATCCCTGAGCATCTTTATAGGAACGAATGGATTTATCGTTTTTTATCATGCGTACTTCGGCATTATACCATTGTCTTCCGCTGCCTATATAATCATAAGTGCCATAAAAATGAATATAACGAAACAATAGCCCTTTAACCTTTTTATGATCACGATACTTTTTTGCGGCCTCCAGAATATTAGAATAGTCTTTCTCATGCAACACTTCATCCGCCTGAATATATAAGATCCATGTACTGTCAGGCCTTACGGCATCAAGCACTTTATTAGTTTCTTCGGCATACACCACGCCCCCGGTTCTTTTGGTCATATCCCAAGCAGACGTGATGATTTTTATTTTAGGTTCATTCAAGGCCGTAATCACATCCAATGTATTATCATCTCCGGGATCAATGCTTACTACCATTTCATCCACTAAGGGCAATACAGATTTGATGGCTTCTACTGCCGGATAATCATTAATGATTGCATTCCTTAGAATGATACAACCCGAGATGTACATATTTGTAAAATATTTGACAATTCAGAGACTCAAGGTAAGGGAATATTTTAGTAGTATCCGGAATATTATGAATATGATTTTCATTTAATTGTATTTTGTATTACTGCCCACCGTCTCCAAACGCAAATTTTGAACATTACTCGTCTAACTATTGATACATTCACCTGTGTAATGCTGATTTAGAATTTCCTATATTGATCAATCTATATAACCAAAACATCAGCTACATGAAAAAACTTTCAAAATTGTTTGCATTACTATTGATTTCATTCAAACTCCTTGCCCAAGCCCCACAAAAAATGAGCTATCAAGCTGTGATAAGAAACAGTGCTAACAACCTTCTAACCAATGCTCCTATTAAAATGCGCATCAGCATCTTACAAGGAAGTGCTACAGGAACATCTGTGTATAGTGAATTACATTCTGCAACAACCAACACCCATGGACTAGTAACCATAGAAATTGGCACAGGAACTTCCCCTACAGGCAATTTCTCCACCATTAACTGGGGAAATGGATTGTATTATTTAAAAACAGAAACAGATCCAAATAATGGAACGAATTACACCATTTCTGGAACAACTCAGTTGTTGAGTGTACCGTATGCGTTGCATTCCGGAAATGGCCTATTGAAAATTTCAATAACCGGTGATACTATGTTCCTAGGTGATGGCACAAAGGTTGTAGTTCCCGGAATTAGCCTGGCCAATAATAAATCATTTCACACCTGCGGTGCAGATAGCGTTCACAATGCTTCACTCAATTATAATACGATGAAAGATCAGGAAGGAAATATTTATAAAACCATTCAGGTCGGTTCACAAACCTGGATGGCTGAGAACTTAAAGGCCGTCACCTACCTAAATGGTGATAGTATTGTAAATATCACTAACAATGCGACTTGGGCCGGAATGGGGATTGGAGCTTATAGTTACAATAATAATAATGCATCTAATAACTGCCCATATGGAAAATTATACAACTGGTTTGCCGTAAATGATAACAGAAAACTTTGCCCAAGTGGTTGGCATGTACCATCAGATCTTGAATGGAACAGTCTCATATCTGTTTTAGATGGCTCTTTTAATCCAACTGCCATAGGAATACAAAGTACGTTAGCGGGGAACAAAATGAAAAGTACAGGCATTCAATTCTGGGTAAGTCCTAATTCAGGCGCTAATAATGAAAGTGGTTTTTCTGCTTTACCTGGCGGCTACAGAAAAGCAGATGGCATATATGCTTCCTTACGTACTGAAGGTTATTGGTGGACCTCATCTGCTTTTGATAACGATAATGCTTTACGAAGAGGTATCAGCAATTTTCTTTTTAGAGATTCAGCTAATAAAAAAATCGGCTTTTCTGTTCGTTGTGTAAAAGATTGATCTTTTTGTTTTAATGAATTAGATAAAAACCTATTGATTTTATTGATTTTTATAATTGTTTTTACAACTCCCTATCTTTGAAATACATAAAAAAGAAAAACTAAATCATGAAAAAGGTTTTACTCGGATCATTAGTATTGCTGATGTTTTCAGCATCAATTGTTTTATTTAACATAAGTTGTAATAAAGAGTCTGATGCGCAACCACAAAGTCAATCAAATTGTGTGGGGCCACAACCCACCTTACGATTTAAGGGAAATGGTGTTCTTTATGAATGTAAAGGTATAAATGATTCCAGAGTGGGATGGGCTGGTTATCCTTTTTGGAGTAAAGAAAATTCATTCCAAACATATGATTTGAGTTTTAGCAATTATGATGATGATTATAATGTATTTGCAAATTTTCCAAATACTGCCAACAAAGTAGGGGGATTTGTAACTATAAAGTCACTCTCGATTGGCACATACACAAATAGTGATAATGTTTTCGTTTTCCCGGATTTAAATTACAGATGGGAACTAAATCCTGGAAGTTTAGTTTTCATCATTACCTCAAAAAATAATGGATATGCTTCGGGGACCTTTAGCGGTAAATTTCCAGCAGGTAATTCAGCAAACGCAACTGGTCCTGAAATGAATATAACAGAAGGAGTATTTACTAATATTCCTGTTTATGAGTAAGGAAATTCCTTATTTATGAATTTATAATATAAAGCCACTCCGTTACGAAGTGGCTTTATGTTTCAACTATGACTTATTTGATGGAATGATTGACTAAGATGGGATGGCATAATCCACCCTGGTTAATGTTTCGTTCTACACCGTTTCGTTTCTCCTCTTTCACTGGTTCGTATCCTCACGAACCGGATTTTTTTATTCCCGCCGGCTGCGCCGGCGGTTACCTGATATTGAACCCCTCCGGGGTTCAATGAATTGATGTAAAAATATCAAGCCCGGCGGGCTTGAATATAAGTAACCACCGATGCAATCGGTGGAGAAAAGTGGATTGCACTGGACTCGAACCAGTGACCCCTACTCTGTCAAAGTAGTGCTCTAAACCAACTGAGCTAGCAATCCAATAATTAAAGCCCTCTCCTTTTCATTTCCTTATTAATCAAGGCCAGCTCCCTGCTGCTCTGTCCCTGCACTGAAGTATTTTCCTGTGCCCTGCGCATCAGGTAAGGAACCACCTCGTGAACCGGCCCGTAAGGGATATACTTACTCACCGAATAGCCCGCCTTCGCGAGCGTAAAGGTAATGTGATCACTCATGCCAAACAACTGACTGAAATGAAAATGCAAAGATGAAGTATTTATTTTTTTCTCTTGCAATAATCTCACTGCTTCCAGATTACAAGCTTCATTATGCGATGCCAATACGACCGCAATATCTTCATAATGATCAATACAATAAGTTACCGCTGCATTAAAATCTAAATCCGTACTCTCCTTATTGGGCTGAATCGGTGAAGCATGACCCTTTTTCTTTGCCCGGGCTCTTTCTTTTTCCATATATGCCCCTCTCACCAGCTTAACCCCTAAGACATATCCTCTTTTTTTTGCTTCCAGATGAGATTCCTTTAAAAAGGCAAGCCGATCATGTCGATACAACTGAATCGTATTGTACAATATCGGCTCATTCTCATTATAAGTTGGCATCAATGACATCACCAACCCATCAATGGAATCCTGTATCCAACTCTCCTCCGCATCCACTAACACCCGCATCTTGTAGAGTGTTGCAATCGATGCCACTTTCTGTATTCTTTTCTCCACCCTTTTCCATTCCATCAACTCTTCTTCTGTACATTGTTGCAAGGCGGAATGATATCTTTCAACAATAGAACCTTTCCCCAATTGCATATATGCATTTAGCCCCATCAGTATTTCAAATGAGGCAATGGAAGTAATCTTGATGCTCACAAAACGGACATGAATTTTGCTTTCCGCAAATTCAATCGCCTTGATAACAAATTCCGCATTCCGGTCTTTACCTTCTTCAGTGTCTTTACCTCCCTCAGATCCATAATCGAGAATCGTTTGCACGTGATACTGATTCAATTGCTCGATTACCGGCTTGCAATCGATCAGAGATACGCCTCCAACGAATTGCCTGAACAATGTTTTTTGAATTAACTTCTCTAGTGGAAATTTATTTTTGATTAGCCACGGTACAATACGGGCAGAAATGCGTACCAGCCAACTATAATGCATGAAAGAAAATAATAAACGGGCTCTTTTTAAGGCCGCATCATCTTTATATGCAAAGGCAATGGCAGTGTCTTCAAAATGCAATCGCTCGCTCATACAGAACGAATATAAGATGATTCAAAAAAATAAAAGATGATTTAAATGTTTAAAAACGGATAAATTTAAACTGCTTGATGATTAAAGGGTTGCAAAACCATTTCGCTGACCACACCACTTGCCGGCTGCTGACATAAGAACCAGATCGCTCTCGCCGCCTCTTCCGCTCTGATCATCTTTTCTTTCTGCACCCTCAAATCAATCGTGTCCCAAAAAGGAGAATCTACTCCTCCAAGGATCAGATTGGTGATTCGAATCTCAGTACGCTTAACTTCTTCACGAATGCTTTGCAGCATTCCGATTAATCCATATTTGGACGCGCTATAGGCTGTGGCACCGGCCATAGGCACTTTGCCTAATACCCCAGGAATATTAATAATTAACCCTTTCTTCGCATCCTTCATTCCCGGCAGAAAGGTTTTGAGCAAACAAAATGTACCCGCCAGATTGGTTTGTAAAGACAATATGAATTCATCTGTCGATAACTGCTCGATCGGCTTGATGATTCCGATGCCGGCCGCATTAATGATGATATCAGGTACACCCATCTTATCAGCAAAAGCTTGACCTACGGCTTCAATTTCATTGAATTGAGTCAGATCCAATGGAAAAACTTCAGCCTCAGGAAATTGTAATTTCAGCTGATCTAATTTATCCCCCTTTCTTCCCGTTAAAAATAACTGCGCCTGACTACCTGAAAGTAACTTAGCCGCTGCATTTCCAATCCCTCCGGTAGCTCCCACGAGGAGGATTTTTTTACCCTTTAGTGATTCCATATAAAGAATTTCAATAGCAACAATTCCGAAAAAGAATTGTTCTATCATAGCATGAATTCAGCCATTATCATTTTTCCCCACCAATTATTTCCCGTACATCCGGCATTGACAAACCATACGGAAATTTATCTGGTAGAAGAATGGCTCTACTTCCAGCAGTACCCCTTTCATAAGCAAAAGATATGGTTACACAGAGCTTCTATGAAATATTATCAGTCTTATCTGGAGGCTCAAAAAATAAAAGTCAATTATATTGAAGCATCCCAACCGGAATCCGATATTCGCATCCTCCTCAAAAAACTGGCTGAAAATGATATTTCAAAGATCATATTTTGTGATCCCTCCGACGATTGGCTACTGAAAAGAATTATCCATTCAGCAAAAAAAAATAAGATTGAGACAGAAGTCTTACCCAACCCCAACTTTATCACCGATCTGAAAAAAGCCTTTGATTATTTTGATCAGAAAAAAAAATATTTTCAGACCGACTTCTATATCCTTCAGCGTAAAACACTCAAAATATTAGTCGATGATCTACAGAAACCTTTAGGGGGTAAATGGACTTTTGATGCAGAGAACCGGGAAAAACTTCCAAAAAAAATGGTACTCCCCGACATTAATCTTCCCAAAGAAAATCAATGGACGAAAGAGGCTATATCCTATGTGAATACAAATTTTAAAGATCATTATGGCAGTATTGAAAAGTTATATTATCCGATCACACATCAAGATGCTGATCAATGGTTAGATCAATTTTTATCCAACCGCTTTGAGCATTTCGGGAAATATGAAGATGCCATGGATGCAGAAGAAAATTTTCTTTTTCATTCCGTACTCACCCCAATGCTGAATATTGGCTTGCTATCCCCCCAAAAAATCATCGATAAAAGTTTAGCCTTTGCATCTCAAAAAAATATACCTCTGAATTCAACAGAAGGTTTTATCAGACAAATGATTGGATGGAGAGAATTCATCCATATCGTGTATCTGAGGGAAGGCAGCAAACAAAGAACTACGCATTACTGGAAATTCAAAAGGAAAATTCCTGCCTCCTTTTGGAATGGAACAACAGGTATTGAACCCATTGATAAAGTCATTCAAAAAATATTACAAACCGGATACTGTCATCATATTGAACGACTCATGATCCTTGGCAACTTTATGTTATTGTGTGAATTTGATCCGGATGAGGTGTATCGCTGGTTTATGGAAATGTTTGTGGATGCATACGACTGGGTAATGGTACCGAATGTATATGGCATGACCCAATTTGCGGATGGAGGCATCATGACCACAAAACCCTATATCAGTGGCAGTAATTATTTATTAAAAATGGGCAACTGGCAAAAGGGAGCATGGTGTGCAATATGGGATGGATTATTCTGGCATTTCATGGATAAACAGCGGGCCTTCTTTTCTCAGAATCCAAGGTTAGGCATGCTGCTCAACACATTTGATAAAATGCCAGCAGAAAAAAAAGCGCAACATCTTAACAATGCCAGTACATTTTTGAATCAACTTGATCAATATGAGTCTGCGTAAAAAACCATGGAATCGAACGAATCAGCCTGTTTATTCTATCAGTTCAGGAAACGGCAAGGATTTCAATATGCACATCATCAGTTATGTTACACCGATCAGCATGCAACCCAAGCAGTATGTGGTAGGAATTTATCATGGCACTAAGACGCTGGAGCTGATTGAAGAAAACCAGGTTTTTATTTTACAACTGCTTGATGAAAAACAATCCAATCTTATTCAACTGCTGGGAAAGCAAAGTGGACATACCATCAATAAAATTGAAAGATTACGCAAGAGAGCATTATTAGCCGAGTGGAATAATTACCCGATACTAAAAGACTCCCTTTCTATCATCCAACTCAAAGCATCGGTAACATTAGAGGGAGGAGATCATAAAGCATTGTTATGTGAGGTAATGGCATACAAAAATCTTAACGAAGGAACACCCTTGACGCTGGATTATTTAAGAGCAAAGAAGATTATCAGGGGGTGAAGAAAGTTATCCTGGTTGTCGAGTTGTCATTGTTTTCGTACGCGTCATGTTGAGCGTCAGCGAAACATCTCATTTTTCGAAGCGTTTTCCATCAAGAGATCCTTCGCTTGCACTCAGGATGACGACGTAATGTGGAGCTTCAGCGAATTTATCCCGAGCATAGGGGACATCTCATGATGAACTCAAAAGTCAAAGGTCAAAACCAATTAACTTTTAGGTTTTGCCTTTTGACTTTTGCCTTAATAAAATCATTCCAACCCAAAAATACCCTTGTTCAACACCTGCAGTGTTTGGGTTTTAAAAGATGAAGGAACCAAGAGAGATACATTATGCGGACTACCCCCATAGCTTACCATTCTTACCGGAATCCCTTCCATACTTTCAAACAAACGGCTTAATATTTTTTCGGTTTGTGCAATTTCATTACCCACCACCGATACGATCGTTTGATCACGGTCCACTTCTACCGTTCCGAGCGGATCTAGTTCGCGCAGAATCTGAGCAAGATACTGATCGCTGTCAATCGTCACAGAAACCGCCACTTCGGATGTAGTAATCATGTCGATGGGGGTTTTGTATTTTTCAAAGACTTCAAATATTTTTCTTAAGAAACCATAAGCGAGCAACATACGACTGCTTTTGATCCGTACTGCAATGATGCCATCTTTAGCCGCAACAGCTTTCGCCCCTACACTACCCGCTTCTTCAACGATGATCGTCCCTTTCGCATCCGGTTGCATGGTATTGAGCAATTTAACCGGCACTTTAGTAAGCTGCGCCGGCCAGATAGATGCAGGATGTAAAATTTTGGCACCGAAATAGGCAAGTTCAGCTGCCTCATCAAAACTCAATTGTTCGATGGGCACTGTTTTACCTACTACACGAGGATCATTATTATGCATACCATCGATATCCGTCCATATTTCACATACATTGGCTTTGATGGCAGCCGCTACCAGTGAAGCCGTATAATCACTTCCGCCTCTTTTCAGATTATCTACTTCTCCCTTGGCATTGCGACAGATATAGCCTTGTGTGATAAAAAGTTTTGTACCGGCTTTTTGTTTGAGTAAAGCCGTTAGTTTCTGACTGATCAATTCCAGTGGTGGTTCGTCATCGGCATCAATACACATAAAATCCAGCGCCGGAAGAAAAACATGATCTATGCCTTTCTCTTCCAGATACATACTGAATAATTTCGTACTCATTAATTCTCCCTGAGCCAGTATATCCTTATTCAGTGCTTCATTAAAAGATATTTTGAGAATGATATTTAAGAATTCAAAATGCTCTCCAATGATCTGACCAGCTTTTTGCTGCAGATTTTTATCGGAAAGTAAACTCAGAATAAATTGATCATAGTGCGCTTTTAGTTTAGCAATAATATCGGCCGCTTCGTCTTTTTTACCGGCAGCCAGCGCATCTCCAATTGATACAAGCGTATTGGTTGTACCACTTAATGCACTCAGCACCACAATTTTTTCTTCCTGATCGCGGGTAATAAGTTCTGCCACCTGATGCATTCTTTCCGGCTTTCCTACAGAGGTGCCGCCAAACTTCATAACCTTCATAAGTATGATTTCTATTTGTTACTAAATATTGTTTACTCTTTTTTCAAAAAACGAGCAACGAAAAACAAGTATTCTATAAGGAGGCAATCTGGGAGCGCAAAATTAAAGCTTGATTCCGAATTTTTGTCCGAGTTGTTGTAAATCTTCAATAACAGGTGTTAGCAAAGGAATACCATTTTGACTTCTTTCTTCTTGCAGGAGTCTTTCCGGATCGCCGGGCACCCTTACTTTCGGTTGTCCGTCTACGGGAGTAGAGGAACGAAATCGTTGCAACCATTGATCCATATCTTTCTTATATGCGTCGGCAGGTCGAAACGCATCAATACGCATTGCCCCGAAAAAGTGACCAATGCCTTTACCCGGTTGATTTTGCGGCAGCGGTACATAGGCAGGGAAAGGCGGCACCCAGGGACCATAATTGGCACCGCTGAGGATTGCGGAAAAAATATCTACGATAGAACCTAATGCATAACCTTTATGACTTCCATGTTCGGCATCGCTACCTAGCGGGAGTAGGGCTCCACCTGATTTTAGGGCATGGGCATCGGTTATTGGGTTGCCATCTGCATCCTGGATCCATCCATGTGGAGCTTCCATTCTTTTTCTTTGGAGGATTTCCAGTTTTCCGTTGGCTGCAGTTGTGGTAGCCATATCGGCTACAAAGGGATGCTCGCTACCGGAGGGAACGGCTACAGCAATAGGATTGGTTCCCAACAATCTTTCTTTTGAAAAGGTTGGAGCCACCAGTGCAGAGGCGTTGGTCATGGCGATACCAATCATATCCTTCTCTAAAGCCATCATGGCATGATAACCCGCAATTCCGAAATGATTGCTGTTTTGGACGCTCACCCACCCCGTGCCGCACGTGCCCGCTTTCTCCATCGCGAGGCGCATGGCACGGGGTGCGACTACTAAACCAAGACCGGAATCACCATCTACGGTTGCTGTAGAAGGAGTTTCATGTAAAACCTGAATGGAAGGACGCACATTGATTCTACCGGCCTCCCATAAACGAACATAGCCGGATAAGCGGGCAATACCATGACTATCTACCCCTCTCAGATCCGCACTCAGTAAAACCTCGGATGCTAATACCGCATCATCCTCCGTGCAACCGATCGAGAAGAATATATTTTTTGTATAGTCAAATAACTGTTGGTATGAAAAAAAATGATCCATTCACAAAAAATCAGGCCTGGGCAGTAGGTCCACCGAAATTCATCGGAATCTGAAAATCTTCAATATCCCTGATCGGGCCATTGGCCTGTTCAAACTTCTGAATATTCTCAGTAATCGCCTTCATGAGTCTCTTCGCATGCTGAGGCGTAAGTATGATCCTCGATTTTACTTTACTTTTGGGCATCCCGGGCATCACATTTACAAAATCTACTACAAATTCGGCATGACTATGCGTAATGATAGCCAGATTGGCATACACACCCTCTCCCATCTCTTCAGAGATCTCAATGTTAAGCTGATTGGGAACCTGTTGTTGATCGTCCATTGTATTGATTTGAATGACAAATATACATTCTTCTTACGGATCCTTTTTTAAACTTAAACCTTGCAAAAATGAGGCATAATTCATTTACCATATTATTATTGCATAAACCGAGAAATTATTAACTGCTCTTTGTTTGATATTCTGTAATTTGGAATAGAAAATAAACGGCAGTTATTTAACAAATCAGAAAAACAGTCTTTGATAATAATCTGCCTCATTCTTATCTAACTAACCCATAATATTGATCACCTATGGCATCTCTTAAAAATCCAGCCCCTACCCTTAGTAAATTGGTAATTGATGAGCAATTCAGAATATGGTTACCCGACTACAAG
>JBKCGY010000154.1:0-2645 GCA_046303015.1 Bacteroidota bacterium
ATGAGAACATCAGATGGCAGCCTACAATTATTTCCCTTAAGAGACGTAAGTGAGTTTACTGAAGATCCCGTTGATACAATAGCTAATCAAGGAGGATGGATAGGCGCAGTCTATTACAAAATGATCACCAAAACATTTCAGGGCAAAAAATATTACACCCTATTAGGTTATGACGAGCATAATGAAAGAACCACCCGTAAATGGATAGACATTTTACATTTTGATCAATTGAACCAACCCATATTTGGCTTACAAAATGGCTTTTCATTCGCAGAAGATTCCATACCTGGCAACCCTCAAAACCGAATATTATTGGAATATAAAAAAGATGCAAGGGCTCGTATTCAATTTGATGAAGAAATGGACATGATCTTATTCGACCACCTGATATCTGAAACCAATGAACCTAAAAAGAAATATACCCTTATCCCTGACGGAGATTATGAAGGTTTTGTATGGAAGAATGGACAATGGATGCATATCAATAAAGTATTCACGCAAAAACTGGAAGACGGACAGGCGCCCGTACCTATACCATCCAGTAATTCAGAAAACAAATTGAATCCATAATACTCAGGGGATCAGAAATGTACCCAGATCAACTATTTCCCCCTTACCCATACGAAAACGCTGAATATCTTCAAGCGTTATATCCCGCATAATTTGAGTGGTGTGTACCGGTTGATCATTTTTAAAGATCACAAAATAAAAATCAGGCTTAGCTTCACGAAAAACCAGATCATTCGTAAAAGCATCATGAGAAAAGGCGATCTCAACCCGCCCCTCGTCATCCGGTGCGGCTTGTCCAAGATAATCATCATTTGACAGATCCTGATCATATAATCGTATCATAATTCCCGGGGCATTTAATGGCGTTCCATTACCTTGTTCTATGAAACGGGCTGCTACGATAATGTCTGGCATTTTGTTCAATGAAAATTCTCTCATATGGATTCATTAAATTTGATTAACTGTTTTAAAATCAACATTTCTAGATCATTTTGCTGATACAGATGCATAAAGTTAGCTCCTTTTGGATATGTTTTATAATGATCATATTCATGTTTCAGGCTTGTTCAAAAAGAATAACGCCTGTTCTTACAGGCGATAATCAGGATCTGCTGAAAGCATCCTCTCAGATCCTTTATTTAACCTTAGAGGCAAAGAAAGAAACACCTTTTCCTACCATCAGAATCATTCAATATCAGATCAACAACGGAAAATTAAAATTTACGGACGATGATATAATGGCCAAAAAAATCACTGGTAGCTGGCGCATCAGTTTAGTAGATGCTAATGACAGGATCATTCATAGCCGGTATATACTTAATCCATTTATTGTCAACAAGGAGTCTTTTAAAGAAAATGGCCAAATCGAACAGCATACTTTACAGATCAGTGAAGCACAGATACCTTTACGTTTTCCTTTTGTTCAACAAATGAAAAAAATTCAGATAGACACCTTAACTTCAACCCACAATACGTATCGTATCTTTCTGCAACAATTAACAGAAATAAAGGAATCAAGATAATGACCGCTGCGACCATTAAATATCTTCTTAAGAATCTTGTACTGTTTTTTTGTTTTGCCCTCTCATTGCCCGGACTTTCACAAACATTTAAGGTAGATACGATTATCCTGAATGGCCCTACAGACAAACGTATCAATCTGGTTTATTTGGGTGATGGCTATACAACCAATGAGATGAGTAAATTTATATCGGATGTACAGAATATTAATAATTTAATGCTGAATACCATACCCCTCAATCGATATAAAAATTATTTTAATGTCTTTGCCATTCGGGTAATTTCCAATCAAAGCGGAGTAAAACATTTGAATACAGCTTCAGATTGTCCTAGCCTCAACAGTCACCCTGTTTCAAATCCAGACAATTTTTTTGGCACTCAATTTGATTATGCCGGAATTCACAGACTGGTTGTACCCGCAAATGCATCTCTGATCAATTCCGTATTAGCCACTAATTTCCCGTCGTATGATCAGGCACTCATCATAGCAAATACCGGATTTTATGGGGGTTCTGGTGGAGCTTTTGCAACCGCAACAACCAATACATTAGCCGCCGAAATCATGATCCATGAAATCGGACATTCATTCGCAAAATTAGCAGACGAATACTGGGCAGGTATACAATTTGCCAGGGAAATGCCAAATATGACTGCTCAAAGCAATCCATCACTCGTAAGATGGAAAAATTGGCTGGGTACTCCTCAGATCAATATATTTCCACATAACGGAAATGCAAACTGGTTCAAACCGAGTTCCAGCACCTGCAAAATGGAAGCCCTTTCCATACCTTTCTGTTCTGTTTGCAATCAAAATTTTATTGAACGAATACATAATTTAACCCAACCTATTGAATCATTTTTTCCTAATAATCAATCACCATTACCAAGAAATGGAGAAATTAAATTTAAAGTAAATGCCCTGGTCCCGTTTCCCAATACACTTAAAAGAACCTGGCTATTGAATGGCTTCAATTATTCGAACAACACAGACAGCATTTTCATCAACACAAGTTCACTCAATGGCAGCAGTCATACAGTTCAATATACGGTAATGGATACCACTGTATTATCAAGAGATGATAATCATCCTTCCATACACACCTACAATATTATTT
>JBKCGY010000155.1:0-10130 GCA_046303015.1 Bacteroidota bacterium
TACAATAAATCCAACTCCCATCCAGGCAAAGGCCACTTTTAGCGTTTGTGCATCCAGACCAATGATCATGGCAGTACAGATGAGTACTCCCAGTGTAGAGACCACAGGATATAAAGGGGTTTTAAATGGACGTTGTATGTGTTGTGCTTTTACTCTAAGAATCCAAACACCTGCACTTACCAAAACAAAAGCAAACAGTGTGCCGAATGAAGTCAGATCGCCCGCTACATGCCCGGGTACAAAGGCCGCAAATAAACCCACAAAAATGAATAAGATCCAGCTGGCTTTATAAGGCGTATTGAATTTCGGGTGCAGGTCACCAAAAGCTTTTGGCAAAAGTCCATCCTGACTCATGGTATAGAATATACGGCTTTGACCCATCAGCATTACCAGAATAACAGATGAGAATCCCGCCAATATCGCTACGGTTACACTGGAAGCCAGCCAACCATATCCTTTCATATAGGTGGAGATGGCGTAAGCAACAGAGGCTTCTCTGCCTTTTTCAGGATCTACAAATTCTTTCCAGTTGGCAACACCTGTTAATACATGTCCAAA
The DNA here is from genome assembly GCA_046303015.1 of Bacteroidota bacterium. Lineage (GTDB taxonomy): Bacteria > Bacteroidota > Bacteroidia > Chitinophagales > Chitinophagaceae > Lacibacter. The sequence goes on from JBKCGY010000155.1 coordinate 559, forward strand.
TAAAATGTAAAGTATGGTACATACTACCAGTGATCCTAATATGCCAATCGGCATGTCTTTTTTGGGATTTTTGGCTTCCTGTGCTGCCGTACTCACTGCATCAAATCCAATAAAGGCAAAAAATACAATCGCTGCTCCGCCGAGTATACCTCCCCAGCCATGTTTATTCCATCCGCTATAATCTGCAATCACTTTCCCTGCTTGGTCTGTAACGGGTGCTGTATCGGCCGGGATCAAATAGGGGGTATGATTCGCCTCGTTGATAAAGTTCCATCCTATGGCAATAAAGAGTAATACAATCGCAACTTTCACAAATACAATAATCATATTGACAAAGGCTGATTCCTGTGTTCCTTTGATAAGAAGAAGTGTCAATAATAAAAGAATTACAAGTGCAGGTGCATTGATAATGCCTGAGTGAGCCACACCTGCCGTATCCGTAAAACTTTCAAATGGGGAGTGGCACCATTCATAGGGGATAGCGCCTCCCAGTAATGTATTAAGATATTCACTCCATGCGATGGCAACCGTAGCAGCTCCTAACGCATATTCCATGATTAATGCCCAGCCGATGATCCATGCAACCAGCTCTCCCATAGTGGTATAACTATATGCATATGCACTTCCTGCAATGGGGATCATGGCGGCAAACTCCGCATAACATAAGCCTGCAAAGGCACAACCGATGGCTGCAACAACAAAGGATAACGTTACCCCAGGGCCTGCTGCCTGTCCGGCTGCAGCTGCCGTACGTACGAATAATCCGGCACCAATGATCGCGCCGATTCCAAGGGCTACCAGATTGGCCGCACCTAATGTTCTTTTCAATCCTTTATCTCCTTCTGCCTGAGCAAGAATTTGATCGAGTGGTTTTTTGATAAATAAACTCATAATTGATTAGTTGGCTTATAATATTTAAAAGTATTGGAAAAATATTACATTTTTATATATGACAATAATTTAATCTTCCGGAATTCTAACAAGACATGGTCGAATGTTAAATATTGGTATAAATTCTAATGAATAAAATCTGTATTTATATCATTAGATTACGAAGCTGTATATTGCGAAACAAATTTAGGATATGCTTAAAGGAAGCCGGCTTACTACAGTGATTATTCTTTCGATGGTTTTGGGTATTGTAGTTGGTTATCTGGTTAATCAATATGCTTCCCCTGAATGGATGCAGGGTTTTTCAAAACACATCAAATTACTGAGCACCATTTTCATTCGACTGGTTCAGATGATCATAGCCCCTCTGGTTTTTTCTACTTTAGTCGTAGGCATTGCTAAACTGGGCGATCTTAAAGCAGTAGGTCGTGTAGGCGGCAAATCAATCATTTGGTTCTTTACAGCTTCCTTGGCGTCACTCCTGATTGGGATGATGCTTGTTAATTTTTTCCAGCCCGGTGCTACTATTGATCTTTCTCAGGCTGATAATGAAGGCGTAAAAGATCTGATGAGTAAAACTTCCGCTTTTTCTATTCAGCATTTTATTGAACATATTTTCCCGAAAAGTATAATTGAAGCGATGGCGTCTAACGAAATCCTTCAAATTGTGATCTTCTCTATTTTTTTTGGAGTTGCGGCAGCAGCCGTTGGGGATTATGCGAAGCCGGTTGTTCATGCGTTGGAGGTGGCTTCACATATCATTTTGAAAATGGTGCATTATGTGATGTTGCTTGCACCGGTGGGTGTCTTTGGGGCTCTGGCTGCTGTAGTTGCTGTTAAAGGGCTTGGTATTTTTCAGTTTTATCTTATTTATTTTCTATACTTTCTGATTGGGATTGCTATGTTATGGATATTGCTCATTGGCGTGGGTTATCTCATACTGGGGGGGCGAATGACTATTTTATTGAAAAGAATATCCGGTCCTTTGTTGGTTGCATTTAGTACTACCAGCAGCGAAGCCGTTTTTCCAAAACTTACGGAGGAGCTGGAAAGATTTGGTTGCAAAGACCGTATTGTTTCTTTTGTACTTCCATTAGGTTATTCATTTAATCTGGATGGAAGTATGATGTATATGACTTTTGCAAGTATGGCTATTGCGCAGGCTTATGGTATTCATCTTGATGTGGGTACGCAATTGACAATGTTGCTCGTTCTGATGCTTACAAGCAAAGGTATTGCAGGCGTTCCCCGAGCTTCACTGGTAGTTGTGTTGGCCACCTGTGCGATGTTTGGTATTCCTCCAGAGGGAGTTGCGTTGATATTGCCTATTGATCATTTTTGTGATATGTTTCGCAGTATGACCAATGTGGTGGGAAATGCCCTCGCTACATCTGTAGTGAGCAAATGGGAGGGAGAACTTGAGCATTCATAACTATAAAATTATAAATACAGATCATGACGCGTAAGAACCGGATGTTTATTTTCTTTTTGATGCTTTTGGTAAATGCTATCAAAGCCCAAGATACACTTCAATTTAAATTACAAAATCAGTATGAAAAGGGTGTAGGTAAGTTTCAGGTAGGAGCGAAAGGGTATGAAACCAATAAAGAAGGGCTGGTGACGGTAGATACTGATTTTAATACAGATATCATTCAATTGAATGCAGAAGGATATCAATCTTTACAAATTAATCCTGCGGAACTTAAAAATGGGTCAGTGTTGGTGATGCAGAAAAAATTTACATGGAAAGATATTCTTAATCCTATGTTTTATATCATTCATGGAGGTTTATGGTTATTGATTTTTATCATTTTTGCTGAAACGGGATTGTTTGTTGGGTTCTTTTTACCCGGGGATAGCCTCTTGTTTGTAGCAGGGATATATAGTAGTAACCTAACCCATGAGTTTCTTAAATTATTTGGATTGAGTAATGTTCAATATGAGGCATTGGACTTACTGGTTTTATGCTTATTAATAACCATTGCAGGTGTCTTAGGTAATGCAGTGGGCTATTGGACCGGCAAGAAAGTAGGCCCTACCATGTATCACTGGAAAGATAATTTACTTTTTAAGCGCAGGTATTTGAATGAAGCACACGATTTTTATGAGAAGCATGGTGGGGCAGCCATTGTATTTGCTCGTTTTCTCCCGTTCATCCGCACATTTGCACCAATCATCGCAGGTATTGTAGACATGAATCGAAAAAAGTTTGTTTTTTATAATATATTAGGATGTGTCTCATGGGTAGTGAGTATGATTTTTGCCGGACATTTCCTTCAGATCTGGGTAAAAAATCAATTTGGTATTGAGCTAAAAGATAAACTTGAGCTTATTGTAATTATCATTATTGCAGTAACAACCGCTCCGGTGCTTTGGAAATTTTTCTTCGGAAAGAAAAAAACGGCGACTCCCTGATTTGATTAATGACAAATAAAAATACATATCCAATTTTTTCTTTACCCGTAATGGTTGCGGCTTTGGGCTACTTTGTAGACATTTATGATCTTTTATTGTTTACTATTGTTAGGGAGCCGAGTCTTTCCGGAATTGGAGTAAATCTGTCAGATAAAGCTGCGGCCTTAGCCGCAAGTGCAAAAATTATTAACTGGCAAATGGTAGGTTTGCTAATTGGGGGGATTTTATGGGGAACGCTCGGTGATAAAAAGGGAAGACTTAGTGTTTTGTTTGGATCCATTCTGCTTTATTCTGTTGCCAATTTTATTACCGGTTATGTTCAATCAGTTGAGCAATATGCCTATGCACGTTTTACCGCGGGGGTAGGTTTAGCCGGTGAACTGGGCGCAGGCATTACATTGGTAAGTGAATTATTGCCTAAAACAAAAAGAGGAGTAGGTACTTCATTGGTAGCCGGTGTAGGTTTATTTGGTGCTGTATTAGCGTATTTCACTTTTCAGATTACAGACGACTGGCGTCTTTGCTATAAAATTGGAGGTGGTTTAGGTATTGGGCTTTTATTACTTCGTGTGAGCGTTGCCGAGAGTGGCATGTTCGAACAAGTTAAAAACAGTAACGTAAGCAAAGGCAATGTACTTATGTTTTTTACTGATGCGCAAAGATTTCGAAAATACATGTTGGCTATACTGATTGGATTGCCCACCTGGTATGTAATAGGCATTCTTGTCAATTACAGTAATCGGTTTTCAAAAGAGTTTTACGGAGAGTCTGTGCTCGATAGCGGAAGGTCTATTATGTATGCCTACGCTGCTATTGCAGTTGGGGATATCTTGATAGGGCTGGTGAGTCAATATTTTAAAAGTAGAAAAAAAGCACTGTATTTGTTTTATGGGTTAACAATATTGTCAGTGATATTATTTTATTCTCCATTGAATAACAGCGACAATATGATGTATATTATTTGTGCGCTGTTAGGGTTCAGTACAGGATTCTGGGCAATATTTGTAACGATGGGAGCGGAACAGTTTGGCACAAATTTGCGTGCAACGGCCGCTACAACTATACCTAATATGGTAAGAGGAGCATTGCCGCTCATGAATTTGTTATTCCTTGATATTTTTCAAAAATCATGGGGGTGGTCATTGATGCAAAGCGGAGTCATTACAGGTATTATTGTAATTGCGATTGCTTTGATTGCTGCTTATTTTACAGAAGAGACATTTCATAAGGATTTAAATTATCTGGAAGGAGAGGAGATGTTACCATAAATTATTCTTAGATGAAAATATTATTCATAAGATTCTCTTCTATTGGTGATATTGTTCTTGCTACCCCCGCCATTCGCTGTACAAAACTTCAGATTCCGAATGCGGAGATTCATTTTTTGAGTAAAAGATCCATGAAAGAGGTGACTATTGCCAATCCCTATATTGACCACTTTCATTATTACGATCAGAATATCAATGCGTTGATCAATGATTTGAAAAAGGAAAATTTTGATTATATCATTGACTTGCATAAAAACTTTAGATCATACCGGATCAGGAAAGCACTGCGTGTAAAAACATACAGTTATAAAAAACAATCTATTCAGAAATTCTTATTGACAAAACTTCATTTTAATGGGATGTCCGGCCGACATATATCTCTGCGTAGCCTGGATGCGGTAAAAGGATTGGGTGTTAAGGATGATGGCAAGGGGTTAGATTATTTTATTCCCAAAGAATCTGAGATACGAAATGATGACCTGCCGTTGTCACATCAGCTCGGATATATAGCTGTTGTAATCGGTGCATCTTATTACACCAAAAAATTACCTGTAGAAAAGCTGATGGAATTATGTCGCCATATTTCTTATCCGGTTATATTGGTAGGAGGATCTGAGGATATTTCGGAGGGAAATGAAGTGGCATCAGCGGATCCTATAAAGATTTATAATGCATGCGGTAAATTCAATCTCAATGAATCAGCTGATATTATCCGGAAAGCAAAGCTGGTTGTTTCGCATGATACGGGTATGCAATACATAGCGTCCGCCTTCCAAAAGAGGATATTAGCTGTTTGGGGAGGTACATCCCCAAAATTGGATGTCGAGCCTTTCTATGGCACGGCTTCGCTAGCCCGTCATAAAAACTTTATCGTACCATCTTTATCTTGTCAGCCTTGTTCAAATTACGGTACACGAACATGTCCGAAAGGTCATTTTAGATGTATGCTTGATCAGGATACAAGTACAATGGCCAATATGGCTAACGCACTTATCAGAGAATAAGTATTTTATTTGATCACAACTTCATGGATCGCATATTCATTCATCATCTCATTCAGGCGATTTTTGATTTTCTCCCTTTGAAATATTAATTCCTGTTTTAAAGGAGCAACATGTGTAGTGATGATTAGTTTTTTTTCAATGATCTGTATATCGTCGGTATAGCCGGCAATTGTTTTGCCCATCAAGTCCTTCCACAGGTCTTTGATCTGGAGCGCTTGTATTTTATTTTTTAAGCGACTGTTTTCCATGATCTTCTGAAAGGCTTCCTGTAGAGAGATTTCTGACATATAACGAAATTAAAATTAAGATTTAGTAATAGGAAATCTATTATATGAAATTAGAGATATATGTTTTGTATCTCTTTCCCCAATCCTTTAAAAATATCGGAAATTCTTTCGGGGTGGGTATCTGTTAGAAAGATCTGAGCTTTCATATTATGGCAGATATGTGATAAAAGATTCTGCATTCTATGTGCATCTAACTTTTCAAAAACATCATCCAGCAGCAATATAGGGCTGAAGCCTTTTCGGGTTTCTATACATGAGGCTTCAGCTAGTTTTAATGCAAAAAGCATACTTTTCTTTTGTCCTTGTGATCCTCTCAATTTAAACGTTTCGCCTGATAAAAGTATTTCCGGATTGTCCTTGTGAATGCCACAACTGGTTCTTTGGATGATATAATCTTTCTCTCGAGACGATCGCAAAAGTTCCTTTAGATTGGTTTCATGGAGTTGACTTTCATATTTAAAATCGGGGGATTCTTTTGTGCCTGCTACGGCATCATAGAAGGAAAGAATCGACGAGCGAAAATCAGGAATAAATGCTTTCCTTTTTGTATAGATTACGGTCCCTGAATCAGATAGTTGATTATCGAACGTATCTATCAGTATATCGTCTTTCCTCTTAGTAATGGCGCTTTGTTTCAGATAACTGTTGCGCTGCTGAAGAATTTTATTATAGACGATTAAATGTTGGAGGTATTCGGGATCGGTTTGACATAAGATTGTGTCGATAAACTTCCTTCTGGTCTCGGGACTGCCATTGATAAGTTCAATATCATCCGGTGCAATCATGACAACCGGAAATTTTCCTATATGTTCTGAGAATTTTTCATAAAGCAAGCTATCGCAACCGACTTCCTTTCTTCCGGTTTCTCTAAGGATGATATGTGTGTTGTGTGGGTTTTGTTCAACTTTAAATCTCCCATCAATTCTGAATCCATTAAATCCGGATTTTATTTGAGCACTGTCGCTGCCACCAAAATAACTTCTGGTTAAACTCAAATAGCAGATGCCGTCCAGCAGATTTGTTTTTCCGGCACCATTCTTACCGGAAATGGCAATTACAGGTGCTTGAAATTCAAATGATTCCTGATGATAATTTTTAAATTGAGTAAATGATATCCGGTCAAGTTGCAGCATCGGGTGCAAATTAAGGGGTTCACGGATTTCAGAAGACTTTAATTTGTGGTGTTTAGCTTGGTGATAAGGTCTACATACTCTTGCATAGCTTCTTCGGTACGCTTTCCTTTAAGTCCTTCCCAGGCTTCATATTTGGCTTTACCGACAAAGTCGAAAGGATTGGAAGGGGGGTCGATATTGATATCGCCTTCCACGGCTTGTTTGTACAAGGCATAGATCTGAAGCATTACATCATTGCTGGGGCGCTCTGATAAATGCTTGCTCTCATTAACAGCATTTTCAAATTGCTGTAGAAGATCCGGCTGTTGGCTCATAAGGCAATTTAATCATGTTTTAGCTGATTTCACAATCCTGCTCAATCTTCTGTTATGCTGATATGAATTATTCTCAACAAGACCTAATATATACCCTGTCCCTTCCTCTTTTTTGTTACCTTTGCAACTTCTTAAATCGCAGGGAAAAGAATGAAAAATATTAGAAATTTTTGCATCATCGCACATATTGATCACGGGAAATCAACACTGGCGGATCGTTTATTGCAGACGACCAATACCATCAGTGAGCGGGATATGATGGATCAGGTGCTGGATGATATGGATCTGGAAAGGGAAAAAGGCATTACGATTAAAAGCCATGCCATTCAAATTAACTATAAGGCTAAAAACGGAGAACAATATATTTTAAATCTGATCGATACCCCCGGTCACGTTGACTTCAGTTATGAAGTAAGCCGCGCCCTTGCCGCTTGTGAGGGAGCATTATTACTGGTGGATGCGGCGCAGGGTATTCAGGCACAAACCATTTCCAATCTCTATTTAGCCATCGAAAATGATCTTGAGATTATTCCGGTTATCAATAAGATTGACATGGATGGCGCAATGATTGAGGAAGTGAAAGATCAGATTATTGATCTCATTGGTTGTAAACCGGAAGAAATATTACTCGCCAGCGGACGTGCTGGTATTGGTATAGAAGAAATTCTCGAAGCCATCGTTGAACGTATTCCGCCTCCGGTTGGCAAAGCCGATGAGCCGCTGCAGGCACTGATCTTTGACAGCGTATTTAATAGTTTCAGAGGAGTAATCGTGTATTTCAGAATTCTGAATGGTAAGATCAGGAAAGGCGATAAAGTCAAATTTGTGAGTACGGATAAAGATTATGAAGCAACCGAAATCGGCATCTTAAAGTTGAAAATGACGGAGAAGAATGAAGTGACCTGCGGTGATGTGGGTTATCTGATCACCGGCATTAAAAATGCGAAAGAAGTGAAAGTGGGTGATACCATTACCCTCGCTGCCAATCCTACTCAGGAAGCCATCCGCGGTTTTCAGGAAGTGAAGCCGATGGTATTCGCAGGTATCTTTCCGGTAGTAACAGATGAATTTGAAGAGCTGCGCGATTGTATGGATAAGTTACAGCTCAATGATGCTTCCCTCACCTTTGAACTCGAAACATCCCAGGCGCTAGGTTTTGGATTTCGCTGCGGATTTCTCGGACTCCTGCACATGGAAATCATTCAGGAGCGGCTGGAGCGGGAATATAATCAGACGGTTATCACGACGGTTCCGAACGTAAGTTTTATCGCTTACACTACAAAAGGAGAGAAGATCATCGTCAATAATCCGGCAGAAATGCCTGAGCCTACGCAAATGGATCGAATTGAAGAGCCCTATATTAAAGCACAGATTATCACAAAGCCGGAATATATTGGCAATATCATGACATTGTGTTTGGGTAAAAGGGGTATCCTGATTAATCAGAGTTATCTGACACAAACCCGTGTTGAATTGATTTTTGAAATGCCGCTGACGGAGATCGTATTTGATTTTTATGATAAACTGAAGTCTCAGACAAGAGGTTACGCTTCATTTGATTACTCACCGATTGGGATGCGTGAAGCAGATATCGTAAAGATGGATATCTTGTTGAATAGCGATAAAGTGGATGCGCTGAGTGCGCTGATACATCGCAGTCGTGCACAGGATTTCGGAAGGAAGTTGTGTGAGAAGTTAAAAGAATTATTGCCTCGTCAGCAATTCCAGATCGCTATACAAGCTGCCATCGGTGCCAAGATAGTAGCTCGTGAAAATATCTCTGCCATGCGAAAAGATGTAACGGCCAAATGTTATGGCGGTGATATCTCCCGTAAAAGAAAACTGTTGGAGAAGCAGAAAGAAGGGAAAAAACGTATGCGTCAGATTGGTAATGTAGAGGTGCCACAGGAAGCATTTCTGGCTGTGCTTAAACTAGATGATTAACGAAGACGGATAAACTCTTTTGTAATCAGCATATCGTTTATCATCAATTGAAGAAAGCAGGTGCCTGCGCCGATTTTTAACTGATTAAGATCGATATTGATCTGGTGCTCGCCCTTTGTATAATTTCCCGTTTTCATAATGTATAATTCTTTTCCTTCCAGGGTAAGCAATCTTAATGATATTTTTGATGGCTGACTCAGTGTGACTCCTACATTGAGAATCTCATTGGCTGGATTCGGATAAAGATTTACTGAAGTTTCAATAAGTGTCGGTTGTGCAATGCCTGTGATAGCGCTTATATTCCAAATAATATTGT
>JBKCGY010000156.1:0-2772 GCA_046303015.1 Bacteroidota bacterium
TATTGGCAATGCCATTTATTACAAAATTTTGGGCGTCACCGGCACAGATCGTTGAGCCTCCCACACCTACTAGACCCCCGGCAGGTACATTTCCTACGAAAACATTGTATACTGTACTATCCACACAAGATCCTGAATAAACAATAAAAGTCAACTTTTTTGAGCCAACTGAATATAAATGTCGTACAACCGTTGTAAAAGTGTTAAATGAAGTGTCTGGAGTTCCATCTCCCCATTTTATTACATAATTAGTATTTGTTGAAGCTGTTGAAGAACCATTGGTAAAACCAAAATTTGAAGCAGCAGATGCACAAATCTTGAAATACGACTGGCCATTAAAAATGGTAGATCCGGGTCCATTAAGCGTAGGGTCCGGAGTTTTTCCAATATTGATATTGATAGTGGAGGTGTCTTTACAACCACTACTATTTGTTACGATGAGTCTTACTGGAAAAGTTGCATTTCCAGAGCCTCTACCAGGATTAAAAGTATGTGAAGGATTTGTTTGGGTAGATGTATTGCCATCACCAAAATTCCAATTGTAACTTAATCCAGATGTTGAGCCCGAACCATTATTAGAAGTGTTAGTAAAAGTTACTCTTGTTCTCCCGCAGCCTGTTGATGGGTTAAATGTAAATGATGCATTCGGTCTGGGGTCTACAACAATTCTGACTGTATCAAAGTCAGAACAGATACCAGCACTATCTATTTTAGCTACATAATTAAATGTACCCGAAGAGTTAGTAGGAATTATAAAAGTTGGTCCTGTCCCACTAGAAGTCGTTGAGCCCAACAGATACCAGTTGATTATGCCATTTGCCGGACTGAAAGTTGCCGTAATTGATTCAACATCATTCTGACATAATGTTTGGTTTGCCCCGATATTAATTGATGGAGAGGGATTTACGGTTACAACAACCGTATCTGTATCCGGACAATTAGAACCCGTTCCATCAACTCTTATTACGATTGTATCTTTACCGGGAACATTGCGAACAATATTAATAGTAGCATTGGTAGATAAATCATTAGATGGATTTGACTTATTGTACCATCTAATAGAACTACTTGAGCCAGTGAAAGTAGCCGTTCTCACAAATCTCTGCCCCTGACAAATCGTAGTGTCATTCCCCGCATTCACGGAACATTGGCCGTATAGATCAGCAGCAATAAGAAGATAGAAAAATGATGCAATTATACCTTTATATAAAAGAGAGTTTCTATTCCTCATAGTTAGGTTTGATTGATAATAAAATGGCGAATCTTATTCGTCAGATATTTGGAAACGCAAAGAAACAACCTTATTTCCGAATACCTTATAACATATCTGCCATGAAATCGTTGCTCGTTGCTCGTTTTTCGTTGATCGTCTTTCGCAAGATCAACATACTTCAAACTTTTAGCTTTTAACTTTTGAGTTTTGACTTTCTATATCATCGTCTCCTCAATCATCTTAAACCCTTCATTTGCAGGAAGTTGCTCCCACAATACTTTATAAACTGTCCCCGCAATGGGCATATCAGCAAGCATTGTTTGATTGATCTGATAGATAGATCGACTGGCATTATACCCCTCCGCCACCATATTCATCTCCTTTTGTGCAGATTGTACCGTATAGCCGCTGCCGATCATGTTGCCAAATTTTCGGTTGCGACTAAAGGGAGAATAGCAGGTTACCAACAGATCCCCCAGATATACACTTGCGGCATAGTTGGCAGATTTCCGCAAAGGATTCTTCTGCAACTGTACTCCGGGTATAGGCTCCTTATGAACCCCCACCTCGATATTTCGGATACCCACCTTGCGAAGAAATACGGCCATCTCATCAGCCGCATTCGCAATCAACACACTTAAAAAATTATCACCATACCCCAAGCCATGGGCCATGCCACTGCCCACTGCATAAATATTCTTCAATACCGCTGCAAACTGCACACCAAAGATGTCGGTATTAATAACGGTATTGATATAATGATTCTTGAAATAGTCAGCAATTTCCTGTGCTTTCTCCTCATCAAGCCCCGAAAAAGTGAGATAGGATAATTTTTCAGAAGCTACCTCTTCGGCATGACAAGGCCCCATGATCGTGAAATAATCGTTCACATCCACCCCAAATTCCTGCGATAGAAAATCATTCATCAGAATATTTTTCCCGGGCAACAGACCTTTGATGGCAGAGATAATCTTTTTCCCTTGCAGTTGTTCGGGTGTAAATTCACTCAGCACACTACCAATATAAGCCGATGGAATAGCAAGAATGACAGTTGCCGCCTCCGCTATCGCTCCGGCGGCCTGATTATAAAATTTCAAACACCCCGTATTCAATTTGGCTGCACTTAAATAGGCCGGATTGTACCCCTGCGTTTCAATATGCCGACTCACCTCCGCATTGCGTACATACCAGTGCACACATACGCCATTGTCAGACAATATCTTCACCAGCGCAGTCGCCCAACTGCCGCTGCCCAATACCGCAATGCCTGATTTTTGATGATTCACTTCCTGATTTTGTTGCCCAAAAATAAAAGAATCTGAGGAGAATGTGATGATGCATGTTTGGTACCCGACCCCGACCGGATTCATACGCCAGTGATCGGGACGACGCATAGGAATATGTGGCGTTTGCTAGGCAGAACGCGCGGAGCGATCGGGTCTGCCCGTCATGTTGAGCGTCAGCGAAACATCTTATTTTTCGAATCGTTCTCCATAAGGAGATCCTTCGCATACGCTCAGGATGACGCTCCGTTACTTTCTTTGTAGCAATGACAAAGA
>JBKCGY010000157.1:0-3063 GCA_046303015.1 Bacteroidota bacterium
AGTTTCAGCATGGATGGCACGATTGCTCAGCTAGATAAAATTGTTGAACTGGCGGAAAAATATGATGCGGTGATCATGGTAGATGAATGTCATTCTACCGGATTCCTTGGGAAAACAGGCCGAGGAACACATGAACACCGCGGAGTAGTTGGAAAGATTGATATCATTACAGGTACTTTGGGTAAAGCATTAGGAGGAGCGAGTGGTGGATTTACCAGCGGAAGAAAAGAAGTCATTGAAATGCTTCGTCAAAGATCGAGACCTTATTTGTTTTCCAATACACTGGCACCCAGCATCGTAGGAGCCTCTATAGAAGTAATGAAATTATTGAGCAGTACGACTGAATTGCGCGATAAACTAGAGGCCAATACGAAATACTTCCGGTCACGCATGACTGAAGCCGGTTTTGATATCAAGCCGGGAGAACATCCTATTGTACCTATCATGTTGTATGATGCGGTGGTAGCCCAAAATTTCGCTGCTGAATTACTCAAGGAAGGTGTTTATGTGATTGGCTTTTTCTTTCCTGTCGTGCCGAAAGGTCAGGCCCGTATTCGAGTGCAGTTGAGTGCTGCCCACGAACAACATCATTTAGACAACGCCATCGAAGCGTTTGTGAAAGTAGGGAAGAGGTTGAAGGTTGTCAGTTAGAAGGGGTCTTCTTTTTGGTTTTGAGTTTTGCCTTTTGACTTAAAATCTTTACACAATAATCAGCAAACCGATTTCTCTCATCCTCGTACCTTTGCCAAAAAATTTTTCATGAGGCTACTATTAGTTAGTGTCGCAGTAACTTGTCTGTTTTTTTCCTGCTCGATCAATAATATTACCATTGATAATGACCTAAAAAACTATTTCGGCAAATATCAGGTAGAGGGTTCCTTTTCCCTGTTTGATAATGCTCAGGGACATTTTACTATTTATGATTCAGCTACCTATCGCAAACGATTTACTCCTGCTTCTACTTTCAAGATCGTCAATTCATTGATCGGACTGGAAACGGGCAGAATTACAGATGAAAACATGATCATTCCCTGGGATGGGGTTACACGTTCCTTTCCGGATTGGAACAAGGATCTGACCATGAGCCAGGCATTTGAATATTCCTGTGTTCCTTACTATCAGGAAGTCGCTCGCAGAATTGGCAGAGATACCATGCAATTCTGGTTGGATACACTGGCTTATGGCAATAAAAATTGTAGCGGGCCCATCGATTCATTCTGGCTGAATCAAAATCTGAGAATCTCCCCCGATGAACAATTGGGCCTGGTTAAGAAATTGTATTTCGAACAACTGCCTTTTCAGAAGCGTACGCAGCAAATTGTAAAAAAGGTGATGCTGAGAGAAAGCACGGATCTCTATAAGCTCAGTTATAAAACCGGCTGGAGCTTGCAGGAAAATCTGGCCTGGATCGTGGGCTGGATCGAAGAGAACAGAAGACCCTATTTTTTTGTATTACTGGTGAAAGCAACGAAAAAAGATCAGGATCTCCCCACCATCCGTAAAAAATTGCTGACGGATATATTAAGTCATTATGATTTTATGAAGGGGAAGAAGTGATTCAGTTATCGGTTGGCGGTTGTAAGTTGGAGGTTAAAAAACTCAAAACTCAAAACCCAAAATGTATCAATGCTTCCAATTATTCATTCTTCAGTACTAATTATTAATTAATCCATGCAGATATATACTCCCTCATTAACGGAATATAAACGACTTCAAACCCGAGAGGTTCGTATCGGCGACTTGCTCTTAGGCAATTTCAATCCTATACGCGTGCAAACCATGACCACTACGGATACGATGGACACAATGGCTACTGTAGAGCAATCCATCCGTTGTATTGAAGCCGGCGCGGAACTGGTACGCATTACAGCTCCTTCCAAAAAAGAAGCAGAGAATTTACTGAATATCAAAAATGAATTGCGCAAAAGAGGATATCATACACCCCTGGTTGCTGATATTCATTTCACGCCCAATGCAGCGGAAATTGCAGCGAGAATCGTTGAGAAAGTTCGCGTGAACCCAGGCAACTATGTAGACAAAAAGAAATTCGAGCAGATCGAATATACTGATGTGGAATATCTGGAAGAAATAGACAGAATCAGAGAAAAATTTACGCCCCTCGTTCGTATTTGTAAAGAGCATGGCACTGCTATGCGCATTGGCACCAATCATGGTTCTCTCAGTGATCGGATTATGAGTCGCTATGGCGATACAGCCATAGGAATGGTGGAAAGTGCGATGGAATTCTTACGCATTGCGCGCGATGAAAATTTTCATCAGATTGTACTCAGTATGAAGAGCAGCAATCCACAAGTGATGGTACAGGCTTATCGCTTACTGGTGAAACAAATGATGGATGAGTTCAGTGAAGCCTATCCGCTGCATCTGGGTGTTACCGAAGCGGGCGATGGTGAAGATGGCCGGATCAAAAGTGCGGCAGGTATCGGCACACTACTGGAAGATGGTATCGGAGATACCATACGGGTAAGCCTAACCGAAGATCCCGAATTTGAAATTCCGGTATGTCGTGATTTGGTAAAAAGATATACGCAACCTGTCCCATCAAAGCAGGGTAAAATTCCGGCCATCGATCAGCTCCCTTATTCTCCTTTTGAATATACACGAAGAAAAACTTTTGCTATTCAAAATATCGGCGATAAACAAGTTCCTGTTGTAGTGGCCGATCTTTCTCATATTGAAAATATTCGTCATGAAGATCTCCGTTCTGTAGGTTATCACTATGATGAGTCAACGGATAAATGGGCTATTGGTGATATGGCGGCAGATTACATTTTCACCGGACATCAATTACTCAACTTTGAATTGCCCGGTACATTACGTGTGATTGTTTATCCGGAAGCATGGAAATCAAGTAAGCCGGCTGCCTCAGGTGAGCAAAAATATTTTCCGCTTTTTATGAACAGCGGTTTTGCCAATTCTGAAATCAAAGATCCTTCGCTCAACTTTGTGATGGTGGATTGTTTTAGTGATGAAACGCCCATTAATGATTATTCTTTTCTGGATGCTGTTGCCAATGATCCTTCAGTGGTGGTTTGTGTAAGC
>JBKCGY010000158.1:0-4629 GCA_046303015.1 Bacteroidota bacterium
GAAAAACCTGCGCACTGGAATGGTAAACTTCCATTAGGCGAAACGAAAGATATCAGACGAATCGCGCGTGCCATCAGCTGCGCCGAACTTGGCATCTCGTATGAACAGTTGATGCAGGAGATCAATAAAACAAACGGGCAAACAAAAATTCCGGTTTTAGGAATCACAGGTACTGGCGGCGCCGGAAAATCTTCGGTTACCGATGAAATTGTCAGAAGATTTATTCATACTTATTCCGATAAAACGATTGCGGTTATATCAGTCGATCCCTCTAAGAAAAAAACAGGCGGTGCTTTATTAGGTGATCGAATTCGAATGAACTCAATCTCTCATCCGAGAGTATATATGAGAAGTCTGGCTACGCGCGAAAGCGATAAAGCCCTCAGTGCCTACGTACAGGAAGCGATCGATGTGTGTAAAGCGGCCGCTTTCGATTTCATCATTCTTGAAAGCGCAGGGGTAGGTCAAAGCGATGCTTCTATCCTCGAATATTGTGATCTTAGTTTATATGTGATGACGCCCGAATATGGCGCCGCATCTCAACTGGAAAAGATCAATATGCTGGATTATGCCGATGTCATCGCGATTAATAAATTTGACAAAGCGGGTGCGCTGGATGCCATCGCTGATGTAAGAAAACAATACAAACGCAATCATAAACTTTTCACTGCAACAGACAACGAACTACCTATCATTGGCACCATCGCTTCGCAGTTTAATGATGCGGGTATCAACGAACTCTTTCAGCAACTGATTCAAAAAGTGGAAGCCAAAACGCAGATAAAGTTTGGCGGACAAGAATCGATTAAACATAAAGACACGGTCAGCAAATCGTTGATTATACCGCCGGCAAGAGTGCGTTATCTCAGTGAAATCGCTGATACCGTAAAAGATTATAATCAACTGGTAGAGGAACAGGCACGCATCGCTTCAAAGATCTATCAACTGCAAGGCGCTAAAGAAACACTGCAAAAGACAAATGCCGATGCTGATTTATTAAACATCATCGATCAGCAGATCGCTGCCCTCACCGAGCAACAAACTCCCGTTGCAAAAAAACTGGTGAATCACTGGCCGGAAAAAATCAAAGCTTATCAGCAGGATTACTATGAATATAAAGTAAGAGATAAAGTTATCAAACAACCGATGTTCAGTACCAGTTTAAGCGGCTCGCGTATTCCGAAAGTTGTTTTACCAAAATATAAAGACTGGGGTGATCTATTAAAATGGCAGGCGCAGGAAAATGTGCCGGGAAGTTTTCCTTTCACGGCCGGTGTATTCCCTTTAAAGCGTGAGGGCGAAGATCCAACGCGAATGTTTGCCGGTGAAGGTGGACCCGAGCGTACCAATAAACGCTTTCATTATGTTTCATTAGGTCAGCCTGCGCATCGTTTATCTACTGCCTTTGATAGTGTAACCTTATATGGAGAAGATCCTGCACATCGTCCGGATATTTATGGAAAAGTAGGAAACAGTGGGGTGAGCATTGCCAATGTAGATGATGCCAAAAAATTATACAGCGGTTTTGATCTCTGCGATCCCAAGACATCGGTAAGTATGACGATTAACGGTCCGGCTCCGATGTTATTGGCTTTCTTTATGAATGCAGCTATCGATCAGCAATGTGAAAAGTGGTTAGATAAAGAAGGCAAATGGTCGCTGGCAGAAGTTGCCCTTGAGAAAAAATACGGAACAACTGCCAAACCTATATATAATAATACATCATTCCCCAACAATTTACCGGAAGGCAACAATGGATTGGGTTTGAAATTGCTGGGCTTAAGCGGAGACGAAGTTTTACCGGCAGAAGCTTATCAGGAATGTAAAATCAGAGCGCTTCAACAAGTGAGAGGAACAGTACAGGCAGATATCTTAAAAGAAGATCAGGCACAAAACACCTGTATCTTCTCTACTGAGTTTGCGTTGAAATTAATGGGGGATGTGCAGCAGTATTTCATTGAGCAGAATGTACGCAACTTTTACAGTGTAAGTATCAGCGGCTATCATATTGCAGAAGCCGGGGCCAACCCAATCACGCAATTAGCCTTCACACTTGCGAATGGCTTTACTTATGTTGAGTACTATCTCAGCCGCGGGATGAATATCGATGATTTCGCACCCAACCTTTCTTTCTTCTTCAGTAATGGTATGGATCCCGAATACAGTGTGATTGGTCGCGTGGCAAGAAAGATATGGGCGAAAGCGATGAAATATAAATACAAAGCGAATAAGCGCAGTCAGATGCTGAAATATCATATTCAGACATCGGGCAGAAGTTTGCATGCGCAAGAAATCGACTTCAATGATATTCGTACAACACTTCAGGCATTGTATGCGATCTATGATAACTGTAATTCATTGCACACAAATGCTTACGACGAAGCCATTACTACGCCAACAGAAGAAAGTGTGCGCAGAGCGATGGCCATTCAGTTAATCATTAACCGCGAGCTTGGTACAGCCAAAAATGAAAACCCGAATCAGGGTTCTTTCCTGATTGAAGAGTTGACAGATCTGGTAGAAGATGCCGTGATGAATGAATTCAACCGCATCACCGAACGCGGTGGCGTTCTGGGATCGATGGAAAGAATGTATCAGCGGAATAAAATTCAGGAAGAGAGTCTTTATTACGAACACCAGAAACATACCGGCGAATTGCCCATTGTTGGGGTGAACACCTTCCTCAATAAAAACGGAAGTCCCACCACCATTCCGGGAGAAGTAATCAGAAGTACCACCGAAGAAAAAGAACAGCAGATCAGCAATCTTCAGGCATTTTGGAAGCGGAACGAAAACAGAAGCGCCGATGAGTTAAAGAAACTGAAAGAAACCGCCGTTTCGAACGGTAATATCTTTGCACAATTAATGGAAACAGTCAAATACTGTTCACTCGGGCAAATCACCAATGCCCTTTATGAAGTAGGGGGGCAATACAGAAGAAATATGTAGTAATTTGCGTTGTAATGATTTCATAAATGAGCTCCTACAACACCGAAGAAATATTAATTCGTTTATTGCTGAGACGATTTAACATCCCCTCTTGTGACTATACGGGCATGAAAGCCCTGTCGGGTATCATTCTTCGTGATTTTGGTGAAAAAATTTCTGTCAACACACTCGCGCGCATAGCGGGACTCAGAGCAGATGCCCGAACGCCATATTTACACACACTTGATATGCTGGCTAAGGCAGGTAATTTTTTAACCTATAAACAATTTGAACAGTTTATAGAAACCAAATCAAGCCTACAGCTTACAGACAGCAGAGCCATCTTCAATCCTTTTATTGCTGTATATACAAAAGAAGCCACCGCCAACGGAGATCTCCTGTTTTTAAAAAAACTATTATCTCACATCGAAAAGTACGGATGTTCTCCTGAAGAAATATATGCAATTTCGTTTGCAATGGTTCAGGGAATCAGAGCTAATAAAAATCCCGACCCAATCATTAAACTGCTGGTAAAATCGCCAGTCTCCCTGGATCTTTTCTTTGAGACCTATATAGACCGAGATTATTTTGCAGGATATTACGGAAAGGCAATGGTGGCCATTGCGACACAAACAAAAGAAACCGACCGACTTTATTTACTTTCCAACGCCATCGCACTTCACTACGAGAAAGAAATGGGAAATCTTCGCGCCTATAAAAAAAGAGGAAGCAAACTGGCGGCTCTGGATGATTCCTGCGTAGACAAAATGCTGAAGGAAAGGTGGGTTTATCCCGTTGCCCGATGGATGGGGGCTACTTCAGAATTCCTGTACGAACAAGGAATGAAAAAAGAAGGAAACAGAGTGATTGAGAAAATGATAGATTCTTGTAGTCAATTAACGCCCGACGAACAAATGATCTTGCTAAGTGAAACCTCTTCTTCTTCTCCATATTTTGACTTACCGGTATATGAGAAGATCGTAAAAATATATCAGAAGAATAAAGACAAAATTGTACTGGACTTTGACAGTCTTATTAATGCAGGTTTAAATTATATGCTCGTTGACAAAAACAAAGTCCTGCTCTCGGCAAAAGAGGTTGAAGATTATATGACCAGATATCCGCTCCAATTCAGCATGAATAAAAATACAATTCGGAGTAAAGCCAAAAAAATATTCCGATGAATCTGATCAATAGCGGTTATTTATATTTTTACGCGGGCGCCTTCTTTTTTTATTTTGCAGATATTCTTCAGAAAAAAACATCGACAAACAGGTGGACATGGGGCTACCTGACAATCAGGACGGCTTACACATTTATAATTGCGCTGTTAGGTGCTTTATTTGTGGCTGGAGTTGATACCTTTCCCGACACCTTTAATCTCATATCTATTATTGCCTGTTCGGCCATCTGTGGAGGAGGATTATTCTTTTACATTAAAGCTGTGAACCTGCTTCATTTCTCTAATGCCGGATCATTATATATTGTTGGCAATGTAGTTCAACACCTTATCGGAATTACCTTGCTGAATGAAACTTTTAAGCTGCCTGACATTCCGGCTCTTTTGTTAATGAGCTTTGGATGCGTGTATCAGCTTTTTACTTCTAGTAATCATAAAGGGGCAGCCGCTGTTCTTATAAGTACGCTCTGCTGGTCGGTGGGTTATACCTTGCTTTCCTTTCCATTAAAAAAATCAAATAT
>JBKCGY010000159.1:0-3608 GCA_046303015.1 Bacteroidota bacterium
ATTTATTGGAAATTTGTCGAATTTCATGAAGAAAAGCCCTTGTAGGAAAACGGATCGGACATGTATTTTCTTTCCCTTTTCCTTAAGCATTGAAAAATATTTTCCTCTTTTGCTGTAATTGTCAAGCAGGTTGTAGGGGACTTGTACAACATCAATATTTGTATCATCAAAAAGGCCTTCAATTTCCTCGTTTGTGTAAACTGAAACGCCAACATGATCGAAATGCTTGTTTTTGTTATTTGCAATAAATTCAGCTAAACTATTTTGATAAATTTTATAATCACCATAAGAGTGAAATAAAATAGTATCAACATGATCAACAAACAACCTATTCAAGCTTCCGTGAAGACTTTCTGTTAAACCTTTTCCTTTAGCAAAAGAGAACTTAGTTGTTACTTTAAATTTGTCGTTGCCATTTTCTTTAAAATATCTTCCCAAAATATCTTCAGAATTGCCATAAGCAGATGCTGTATCAAGTTGATTGATTCCGCACTCTAAAGCAAAATCTAAAATTGAGAAAACATCTTCCTCTTTGGCCTTTCCAAGTCTGTTATTTATACCATAGTCAAGCCCAAACTGCGCAGTTCCTAATATCAACTTACTCGTATGCAACATGAATATTTTTTTTCAGTAATGTTACAGAGTATTGATTCTTAAAGTCAGAAGAGGAATCAAAGTGATTATCCATATTATGGATTAAGGTATTTTTTTCAAGCAGATGATATAGGCAGCTACTAGTAAAAATATTCTCGTATGACTGTTTATATGAAAAGGCTTCAAATTGAGTAATATGATGATATTTTACTCGTACGGGTTTAACGGCTTGAAAATCAACTAAAACTATAAAGCCTTCGTTTTTTAAAACACGATCAATTTCGGCCACTGCCTTTAATAATAAACTTCTGTCCAGCACATAAAAAAGAAATCCGAGAATGATGAGGTCAAATTGCCCAGTATCATAAATTGAAAGATCATCGACCGTGCCAATTGATAGATCAAGGCTTGTAAAATTATTTCTCCCGTAATGGATTGCACGGGTTGAGGGATCTATTCCATAGTATTTTGAGTGTGGAAATATACTTTTCAAACCATTAAGCCTGTGACCTGCAGAACAACCCACTTCTAAACAGCTAGTTGATTCAATTCGATATTTTTTTATGATCGTAGCAACCGGGTCGCTTTCGATGTCAAACTTAGAGATGGCGACTCTATCTCGCTCAAACCATGCGTCGGCTTCTTCTTGTAAGAATATTTTCTTTTGTTTTGTATCCATTATGGATGATGATATTTTTTTACTGCATCAATCACATACTCTAACTGATTATCAGTTAATGTGGGGTACATAGGTATACTTAAACAATTTTGGTAATAGGATTCTGCATTAGGCATATCTCCTTCATGCCAACCCAACTCACGGTAATAAGGCATTAGATGGCATGGTATATAATGAATCTGTGCAAAAATTTGTTTTTCGCGTAGGTGATTATACAGGCCTAACCTGTCCTTTATTTCAATAACATACAAATGATACGCATGACCTTCTATGAAACCGGATTGCCCTAACATAAATTCTTTGCCTTCAAAAGCCGCATTGTACCGGTTCGCAATTTCGCGACGGTTCGCTAATCCATCTTCTGCTCTTTTAAGCTGACTAATACCCAGAGCTGCCTGAAAATCAGTAAGACGGTAGTTATATCCTAGCTCTTGCATTTCCATATACCACAGTGGATATTTATCTGTTCCTCCTGCGAATGTAATGGAGTTGGTATATTGTGTATCGTCCTTTACGATTCCATGCGTCCGCAGTTTCAACAACCGCTTATACAATACTTCATCATTAGTGGTAATCATACCCCCTTCACCACAGGCGATATGCTTTACCGGATGGAAAGAAAAGATGGCCAGATCGGCAAAATTCCCATTCCCGCATAATTGCTTTTTCCCTTTGCTATCTGTAAAGTAACCGCCCGGTGCATGACAGGCATCTTCAATGATCCACAATCCATATTCATCAGCCAATTTTCTGTATGCTTCCAGATTTACTGCACGACCGGCAAAATCAACCGGAATCATGCCTGCATATGTGCCTTTAGGGGATGTCTCGAGTAATGCACGCACCTTTTGAATATCCAATAAATACGTATCAGGATCAATGTCGGCAAAAACCACTTCCCCGCCGCAATACCTTACACAATTAGCTGAAGCCGCAAAGGTGATGGGGGTCGTAATTACTTTTTGACCGGGTTTCACATTCAAGGCCATCGCACATAGATGTAACGCAGCCGTACCATTTGCCAAGGCAACAGCATAATTGCTACCTACGTAAGAAGCAAATGCGGTTTCAAATTCAGCGATCTTCGGTCCTTGGGTCAAATAATCAGATCGCAGTGTATCTACTACTGCCTTGATGTCGTCATCCGTAATATTTTGTCTGCCGTATGGAATTGGGGTCATACGATTATATACTAAAATCAGAATCTACATGAAGTTTGATCAAAGATCTTATATTTTCAACTGTCAACCATTCATTGTTTTGTCCGGAATTATAAGTAAAGCCAGGTGTAACCGCTACTGGTTTGTAGTGGTCCAAAAAATCGCCCATTTTCCAGATTGGAACTTGAGGCACGATAGTATAATAATTTCCAAGATCATACGTACTGAAAGAGTCAGATGTAGTTATCATCTCTTCATGAATTTTTTCCCCGGGTCTGATGCCTACAATTCGATGCTCGCAATCCGGTGCTATAGCCATAGCCACATCTGTGATTTTATACGATGGGATTTTAGGTACAAATAACTCTCCGCCCCAGGCATTATCTAAAGCATATAACACCATATCTACGCCTTCATCGAGAGAGATATTAAAGCGGGTCATTTGTGGATCAGTAATAGGCAGTACTCCAGTTTTTCTTTTTTGAAGAAAGAAGGGGATCACTGATCCATTAGATCCCATAACATTCCCATACCGAACTACAGAAAACCGAATATTTTTTGTTCCTTTAATATTGTTTGCCGCAATAAATAATTTATCACTCGCTAGTTTGGTAGCTCCATAGAGATTTATCGGCGCAGCCGCTTTATCAGTTGATAAGGCCACAACATTAGTCACTTCCGTTTCTAAGCACGCATTGATCAGATTTTCTGCACCAATGATATTGGTCTTGATACATTCCATCGGATTATATTCCGCGATAGGCACATGCTTCATAGCGGCAGCATGCACAACTGTATCAATCCCTTTTAAGGCTGTTTTCAATCGATTGTAATCCCTTACATCACCGATAAAAAAACGAAGCATGGGAAATTCGGATTCCGGATACTCCTGTGCCATCTGAAATTGTTTCTGCTCATCGCGGGAAAAAACAACCAGTCTTTTTACGTCTGGGTAAACTGATAAGATGCGCTTTACAAAGGCTTTGCCAAAAGATCCCGTTCCACCGGTAATTAATATGCTCTTAGATTTGACCATTACTTTAATTATAAGAAATATTTGCCTCTAAGCCCAGTTCCCAATCTCCTCCACCAATTCCCCTTTTGTTAAAGGTACTCCCTTTATTTTATTGTATCCCTTTGCATCCACCAAAAACTGATCGCGGATGATCTTAATG
>JBKCGY010000160.1:0-3368 GCA_046303015.1 Bacteroidota bacterium
ACACTTGAAAAAAGAGAAGGAAGCAGTGTTCTGTCCGCATTCGTTCCGGCAAAATCCTCATTCAATACATCAATCTGTGATTGAATTTGTGCATTTGATATATTTTCCGCCGTAGTTCTGTACAATACATTCACATGACAGGGGATTTCGATCGTCCCATCTGCCAGCAAACGGTATGAAGAGGGATTTTTAAGGACTCTTTCAGTAACTTCTTCAATTGCTCTCATGAGTTTGGCCAGACCAGCATCTGCTTTCAGCTGTTCCTGAAGCATTTCATGCGACATGCAATTTCTACGGGCTGCAACTTGTGGAGCGATTTCATTTTTTGTGTTTACATCTTCCTGGTTTTGTAATGCCTGGTCATTTTTACTACAACTCCAGATAGATAACAATACAAATGACAGAATCAAAAATCTTGTTCTCATTTCAATCAATTTTGTGTTTAAAAATTATCAAGTATACTATAGAATTGATTTGTTCTTAAGAGAATCGCTTCCTATAGGGTAACTTGTTGTTAATGTCCAGGACTAAATTAGAAAATGCAGACGAAATCGTAAAATTACGGAACACAAATAATCGCAACAATATTGCAAAAAAGGGATGGTAGTGAGATTTGTTTAACTTATCTCCTGGTATTTTTTTATCTGTTTTTTCATGATACTGAACCAGATAGGTGGAAAATGTGCTAATAGCATCATGCCTGGATAACCGGTAGGCATTTGTGGTGAGTTTTCATGATGTTTTAAGATCTGATATTTTCTGCTGGCCAGATAGTGATGATCGGAGTGACGACTCAACTCAAATAGCATAAGTCGGCCGATCGGGTGATTGCTGTTCCAGCTGTGTTCCGGCATTGCACGTTCATATCCTCCCCTTTCGGTTTTTTTTCTGCTTAATCCGTAATGTTCAATATAGTTCACACATTCAAGCAAAAGAATACCAATAAAAGCAGCAGCCAGATACATGAGTAAAATCTTCAGGCCGAATAATAAGTAAATGAGTCCCAAAAAAACAAGTTGAATCACTTGTGCTTGCAGCATTTCATTACGCCAACTGAATATAGGCATTCCCTTCTTTTTCATTTCCTTGTTAGCAATTTTCCATGCACTGAGATAACTGAAAATGAGTGTACGCGGATAAAACAGGAAAACAGATTCATTGAGTCTGGCACTGGAAGGATCTTCCGGTGTTCCCACATTTTTGTGATGACCTTTATTATGTTCAATAAAAAAATGTATGTATTGAGAGGTTAACAGAAGAGATTTTGCCAAAAATTGCTCGAATTTATTTACTCTGTGCCCCAGTTCATGGGCGACATTAACACCAAATACACCACATAGCAATCCCATGCTTATGATTCTTCCCGTTATTTCGATGCCGGTCAGCGAAGCATCATGTAAGCTAGTGAGAAAGATGTACAGAAATACATATTGCAAGGGCATGATAGCATATAAGATCAGGTCGTATGTTTTGTCAGTCTTTGCCATTTCCTCTTCAGCAGCATTTAGATTTTTTTCATCTGCCTTTAAAAAAAGTTCTATAAGAGGGATAAAAAAGAATGCATATAAGACAGGCAGATAGGTCAGCCAACCTTTTCCATGAAAGGAGGTCCAGGCAAATATGAAAACAATAAAGGGACTCAAAAATTTAAAAGGACGCATACTCAAATTTACCGGTTTTATGAATATTTCTTTCATTGATGAATATTCTTTGTATTTATCAATAGATTTTGTTCAACATTTAGAGATAGAACACCTGCTGATTAATCTGTAATTTTGCGATTCAAATCAGTTAATTATTACCAGGCCATCTAAAATACCAGTATCTCTCTTTTTTCGGAAAAGAAGGGCGCATATGTTTAGCATTGAGCTGCTCTTTGATAATTTGGCTGCCGGATTCATTGAAGGTGGAAAATTTGACTTAAAAAGAGTAGAAGTCCCAACGGAAAATAACTTTCTGACCAATTTCATTTTTGCCCTTCGCTCACGACGAGGCATACATCATATTACAGGGGATATTCATTATATAGTATTAGCATTGGGGAAAAGAAAAACGATTTTAACAATTCATGACTGTGTTTTTCTGACGCGCTATGGTAAATGGGATGTAAAATATTGGCTCATCAAATATTTTTGGTATCAACTCCCTATTCATTTTTCAGAAGTTGTGACAGTAATTAGTGAGAAAACTAAAAGAGAGTTGATTCGGCTAACGGGAGTAAAAGAAGATAAAGTAAAAGTGATTCCTAATTTTTATGATCCTAGATTTGGCTTTGTCCCCGGCAATTTTAATAAACATTGTCCCAGAATTTTACAGCTTGGCACTAAATCGAACAAAAACATCAATCGACTTATTGAAGCTATCAAGTTTATTCCCTGTGAATTATGGGCTGTTGGTGAGCTGGAAAAGGACACAAAAGAATTGCTTCAAAAAAACAATATCCGCTATATATCTTATGAAAATATCAGTTTTGATGCCTTAAAAAATTTGTACGAGCAATGTGATATTGTCAGCTTTATTTCTACATACGAGGGGTTTGGCTTGCCTATTCTTGAGGCTTTTGCTGTCGGCCGCCCACTGCTTACCAGTTGTATATCTCCCATGAATGAAATTGCGGAGGATGCGGCAGTGAAAGTAAATCCTTATAATATTTTTGATATCCGAAGGGGCTTGTTGAAAATAATTGAAGAGGATTCGTTCAGAGAAGAGTTGATTGAAAAAGGAAAAGGATTAGTTCAAAAGTATCGCATGGATCATGTTCGGACTATGTATGAAGATCTGTACCAAAATCTCTGATCTGAAAAGGAGATCTTTCTATTGTTGATTGTATGTACCTTAAATTAGACATCAAGGTTCTTAGCTTTTATAAAAATAAAAAACCCGGAGCGAATCCGGGTTTTGGCTTCTTGAAGATTTTATGCACTTACGTTTGAATAAGTCAGGAAGCCCTGGTCTTTCGTTGGCATTGGATCTTGTCGTTTTTGTTATCAGGTTATTGGTAATTTCCAATTGTGATGTAAACCTATCCCTCTTTACAGTCATAAAAAAGAAATCAGAACAGTATTCCGGGTAAATAAGTGGTTACCTTTAGAAAAGTGTAGGGAGAATCTAAAGGCATGCTGTAAGTCAAAGGCCAAAGGCAAAACCAAAAAGGTTATCATGTTATCGGTCTTGCTCCGAAAGCTTTCGGAGCAAGACGTTATCACGGTGTCGTGATCCCAGACAACCCGACAACCGTTTTCGGCCTCTTCTTCCCATCATATTGCAATGTAATAAGAGCTGTTTTTTCAATAATCTTATGCTGGTTAATCCACGTTTCCCAACAAAAAGTAACCGGCATCATCACAAAACGATACTGATGATGATTG
>JBKCGY010000161.1:0-2223 GCA_046303015.1 Bacteroidota bacterium
AGAAAGTAACCAAAGAAAAATCTAGGCAAACCCGATCGCTCCGCGCGTTTTGCCTTGCCAGCGCTATACGTTTTGTGAATAGGAGAAATCCTTTGTGTTCTTTGTCTCTCTGCGTTAAAATAATAAATATTAATAAATACTACATTCATTTTTCATAAGTAAATAGTTCAGTCCGTTAATGAATATTCTTTATTGGATCGTTAAAATTTGGGTTCGGTTTACCCTGCATCTTTATTGCAAGCGAATCACTTGGCATGATAAAACTATTTTGTCTCATAATAAGCCCCTTTTGATTGGGGCCCATCATCCCAATTCATTCATGGATGCTATTCTGGTGGGGGCATACATGAAGCTGCCAGTCAATTTTATGACGCGCAGTGATGTATTCAAATGGTCATGGGTGCGTTTTATGCTTCGTAAACTGCATATGATTCCGGTGTATCGAATCAGAGACGGCAAGGAAAAATTAAGTTTGAATGATTCCAGTTTTAAAGAAGGTTGTAATTATTTAAAAAACGGAGACCACGTACTCATATTTGTGGAAGGTTTTTGCGAGAATCAAACCACCTTACAGCCTTTAAAGAAAGGTGCACCCCGCATGTTGCTTCAAAGCTGGAATGATGGAGTGGATGTGGAGATGCTTCCTCTCTGGATTCGATATCATTCCTTTTCTGATTTTGGAAAATCCATCGACCTCATGTCAGGTAAAACATTTGGTAAGCAGGATATGCCGGCTGATATAGGATCAGGTGCAGCCATGCAATGGGTTAATCAACAGGCGGAGCAACAATTACAGTTATTGTCTACAATACAGAGTCCGCCTGATCGATTCCGCAGAAATCTGCTTTTACTTCCTTTGGCTGCGATTGGTTTTTTACTCCATTTCCCATTTTATTTTCTGTTTAAATATCTGGTAACCTATATCAATCGGGGAAGTGTTCATTATGATAGTTTAATGTACTCCCTCATGGCGCTAGTTTATCCATTTTGGCTGATTTTATTATGGGCTATAGCATCATTACTCTTGCCTTATTATGCAGCTTTAACCATTCCCTTGCTGGCGGTCATTTGTGCGAGGGCGTTTGTATTGTGGAAGTGATGTTGTAAGTTGCCTGTTGTTGGTTGCCGGTTCGGCGGGAAGGATGGGAATATTGTGTAACTTCATGGAATTAATCAAAAGATTTTTTTGATTTTAAAAAAACATATGTGAAAGACACAAATAAAATAAATGCGCTTCTACAGCTCGCAGCTTTTGTACTGATGAGTGCCTTGAATGCTGCTGCTAACATTCTTCCAATAAACGGATACAATACCGGTGAAATTAGTGCGATGTTTCCTAATTATTTTGTACCAGCCGGATTTACATTTGCTATTTGGTCATTTCTTTATTTATTGCAAACATTTTGGGTTTTACTCTGTTTGAAAGTAGCCTTTAAAAAAGAGGATGATTTATCGCTTGTATCATTGGTGTCGTTACTAATGCCCTATTTTTCTTTGGCTTGTCTGCTCAATGGCGCATGGATTTTGTGTTGGCATTTTCTAATGATTGGCGGATCTCTGGTTATCATGATTGTATTGTTGATTGTATTAATTGCACTTTATTATCAGTTGCGTGCGTTTACGGTTACACCCGAGGGGTGGGTAAGCTGGGTCATACCCATTGTATTTGTAACCTATCTTGCCTGGATATGTGTAGCTATCATTGCCAATGCAACGGCATATCTTGTTCGGTTGGGGATGAATGACTTCATAATAAGCGGACCCCTATGGAGTGTAATCATGATATTGGTGGCATTATTCCTTTCACTTTGGATTGGCGGAAAGAAGAAAGAATCCGCTTTTGCCTTTGTACTCGCCTGGGCTTTTTTTGGTATTTATCAAGGGCAGCTTCCGGAAAGTATAATGGTTGGTTATACGGCTTTAGGTGCTAGTGTGATAAGTTTTTACATAGGCGTTTATGCTGCGGTTAATAAGGCGAGGGCTTCGGCCATTGATGGGGTGTTGTGAATGATGTTGCCTGTTGAGGGTTGTCGGTTTTAGTTTCAATTTAACCAATAACTGCCAACTGCCAACAGACAACAAAATCAGGTATTGTTTATTATCTTCTTGTGCATCATCAATTATTTCCTTTTCTTTGCTCTGCGAAATTGATTGCTTGCATGATTGCAGCCACACACTATCTAAATCAAAATTTATGTCTGAAGTTTATGTAATTGCTGCCGT
>JBKCGY010000162.1:0-8564 GCA_046303015.1 Bacteroidota bacterium
GATGTTGGGAGGAGTGGCCGGACATGCCGGTTTGTTTGGTACGGCGTATGAGGCGGCTGTACTTATGCAGATGCTAATGAATGGCGGAACTATTGGAGGTAAAAAATATTTGGATCCAAAAACGATTGCATTATTTACCGGATATGGAAGTGATATCAGCAGAAGAGGTTTGGGATTTGATAAGCCCGATCGGGACAATAAAAACAGAAAGGAGTCCTATCCTTGTAAATCTGTTTCTACAGAAGCCTTTGGACATACCGGGTTTACGGGTACCTGCGTATGGGCGGACCCTAAAAATAAAATCGTATTTGTTTTATTAAGCAATCGCGTGCATCCTTCTTCAGAAAATACCTTATTTGGTAAAATGAATATCAGGGGGAAAGTGCAGGAGGCGGTGTATGAGGGGTTTGTTTCCTTGGCAGAGATTCTTTGATGTATAAAAGTGTAAAGAAAGATTTTTTTCAAGTTATGAGAGAAGTGTGTGAATGAAGAGCCCATTCTACTCCGATCATGCCCTATCTGTATATCCTCAAAGAGTTATTTTCCGCTATCTATTAACTAAAAATAAAAATCTAATAAGTTGTTTTTCAGTTATTTATATGAAATATCTGTAAGCTTTCAAATAAGTTAGAATGGGGTATTCCTATACGAACTTTGCATAAAATAAAAATATTTTAATTATGAAAGGCAACATTCTTCTCCAGGCTTCTTCAACAAAACACAACCTTTATAACTTAAATTCCATTTTAAGAAAGAGTAAGAGGTATCAATAAAATAATATTGTCATTAATAGGGAGCTAAAATATCGGAATGTCTCGATAGGGTTGTTAGATACCTATTTTATTCTTTTTGTAAGAAATTAATTATTTTTAAATTTTAAAACTAGATTTATGCCTACATTTCCTCAAAACTATGAGCCTTCTAAGGATATCATGTATAAGTGGTTTGGAACACGGAAAAAACCACTGATTTTTGGTGCTGTTGAATTGCCCGGCTTTTTTCAAACTCATGCCTTTAGTAGCGACTCTATTCGGGTTGCATTCGTATTAGTATTAGAAATTATAGGCGCATTAGCAATCATGTTTGAAGGAGGGTTTTCTCTGCTGGCATCTATCCCTATAATATTTGCAATTATAGTTGATATAGTGCTGGCAATACAACTACACAGTTATATACCTAAGCGAGTAGAAAATAAGAACCAGGCTAAAGCAACAGATGATCCTGCACTTGCAATAAAATATGAAACACTAAGCCAATCGGGAAAATTTGGAGAGTTTATTTTAAAGAGCCTAATTATTTTTATTGGATTAACCAAAGGGCTTGGATATATGGTATTGGTAGGGGAATTTTCGCCTCAGGTAATCTTGCTTTTTTTTATTTTTATTATTATTGCCTTTTTACACATTAATACAACAGGATTTTGGGTTGCTGAATACAATTTAAGGAGAAGCATAAATAAAGAAATCAGAGAAAATATTTTAAGTGTTGGTCAAAAATATCAGGCTAAAGAAAGGGCTTCAACTTTTAAGTCAGAAATTCCAATAAATTTAATAAATGCAGGAGTACACAGTTTGACAAAAACAAATAATGAGGGAGAATATATGCTAAAAACGGTGGGCATTTTGACGGATAATGATTTAGCGGCAATGGTTGCGCACCAGCCAAATGTAATGTTACAAACAGTAGTAGCAACCGCTTGCATTAAACACCAAATTCAAAACATTTTATTAAGTGCATAGTATGCGTTATCCCACTTTGTTTTCTTTACTTGTTGTATTCGGATTAATTGGCTGTAGTATTGATGTTGAGGATGTACCAATTACCATAATCGTTGATCATAAAATTCAACCTGCTTTAAAAGATAACGATTCAATTTATAAATTAATCGAGCCGCAAGAGGTAGACTCTTTTTTATTGAATGTTATACCAAAATTTATTAAAATTGATGTCTCTCCAACACTCGAAGATTCGATTCACATTGATGAGTCTCTGATCAAGAGAATGCAAGGGTGGCTTGGTGGCGGCAAAAAAAATTCGAAATACTTTTTAAAGACAAGGATAAAAGAAATTCAAAAAGCTTCTTTACATCAGAACTATGGAATAGAGGGAGACATAAAGTATCGCGATAGTTTTTTTAATAATAATAAATCTTGCGATATATTATATTCTAACAATGATAGCCTTATTCAAAGGTATAAGCAATTCAATCCAAGCTTATTAGTGTTTAAGTCTATACAAAGTTTACGGAACTATATAATAACAAACAAAAACAGTATTCTTTCTAACAGAGACACACTAAAAATTTATTTTGATCCAAAGTTTGAACAACAGTCCGTATCTCAACCTGTATTAATACCTCCGAATCCCCAATCTCCGAAACCTATAACAGTGGTTGTAAGAAAGGACAGTAAACCTTCGCCAAAACATATTAATACTCCAACCCAAGGACAGACTCAAAAAAATAATGAATGTGATGATCCAACTAAGCAAGCAATAGTCGACTGTAAAAACATGCATTTAAATCAAAACAAGGTTATTCATTTTTTTAATAGGATTTTTCGTTTTACCAAAAATTCTGAGTGTAGTTACTCGGATTATCTAAGCTTGCTTAGGGAAATTTACAGCTTTATTTTAAACACACCACCATCCTTTAATCAAGGAAATAACACCTATTATAATATTGTTTGTTCTAATAGGACGGATTTTTTATTAGAGTTAAGAAAATATAAAATATCAGTTTCAGAACAAGACTATAATAATGCTTTTCAAAATTGTCCCTCTAATTCTTTCTAATATGAAGATTATAATTCATGCGTTAGTTATTTGCTTTCTTTTTGTTGGTGCGCTTCAATCTTATTCGCAGATGTCTGTTATAAATTGTTTACAACAACCTGTTTATAAAGAAAATGGAGGGTATAAAAAAACAACAATATTCAATAAGGGAAAGGTAAAAAGAGAATCGGTCTCATTACTAGTTTGTCAACTTTTAGAACAAACAAAAATACAAACAAGGACCAGTTCTAGAACAGAGTATAAAAATGGGCAACAAGATGCAACATACAATGAAATAGAGAAGGCTATTAAAGAAACAAACCAACAAATTTTAGAGATAGCAAAAAAACTAGACGGAAAAAAAATTAATAGCCATAAAGAATATGAAAAAGTGCTTGAGATTTTAAAAGAATTAAATGATTTAAAGTGCAGGCGTATCGATCCGATTAGAAAATTTCTTGATAAAAAGATATATAAAATATACGGCGATATTAGTTTTAGTACAGGATCTTCAGTTGTTTCTGGCTCGGGAAAGAAAGAGATTAAAAACATAGTAAATCAAATTAGAGCCGATATTAATGAGTGGCGTCAATATGTGAGCGATTGTAATGAGAAGGTTTTTGAAAATGATTTATTCGTCCTTGTTATTGACATTGATGGCTATGCTGATCAGCAGGGGAGTACAGAGTCTAATCAGAACCTATCTGAAGAAAGAGCCAAAGCCGTAAAAACCGAAATAATTAAGCATCTTAACGATTTGATAATCGTTGAAAAAATAAATTTAGTTTTTGATAAAATACAAGCGCGCGGTTTCGGTGAGCAGTTGCCCCCAAGTCTTAGCCAAAGAGGAGAAAACGACCCTCTTAGGCGCGTTTGTTTAATAAACTCTTTGGTGGGGCCTTCTTCAATTTTGAAATAATTGTTTTTTATTTATTTGAATGATTTGCTCCTTAAAAAATAAATAGTAGCTTTTCTAGGCCTATACTAGAGAATGCACTGACATTCTGCTAAAAACCCAAAGCCCATAACCAATTCAAAACAAATCAGTTATGGGCTTTTTATGGCTGTAGGGGGAGGAGTCGAACCTCCACGGGGCAGTTAGCTGCAACACAAAGAATAGTGGTCAACCCTGGTCGGCCTTACCAAAAGTAACGTCGGCTCTATGTTGCGTTTATCCTGGATTCCCCACCCTCGAGACGAGAGGGCATGTCTGCCAAAAATTTCATCACCCCACAGTATTAAAGAACAATTATGATGCAAATCTATGTAAACAACTGTTTTGTTGCAAAAAAATTAATGATTTTTTTTAAAGTTTAGAAAAAATCTACCTATATTTAATTATTGATTGAATATTTCTAACCAAACACAGGCTTATGGGAGCAAAATTAAATCTAGACAAACTCGATTATCAGATCATCTCTGCGATGATGGAAGATGCTCAAATCTCTTATGCCGACCTCGGTAAAAAACTTTTTGTTTCAGGAGGAACCATTCATGTCCGCATCAAAAAATTGCAGGAGCTGGGCATTGTAAAAGGTACTCGTCTGCATGTTGACCTCGGCGCCTTGGGATATGATCTTACGGCTTTCGTGGGAATATATCTTGAAAAAAGTTCATTATACGATTCGGTTGCAACTGAACTCAAAAAAATTCCGGAGATCGTTCGCCTGAACTATACTACCGGTAACTATAGTATGTTTATTGAAGTGGTATGTAAGGATATGAGTCAATTACGATATGTTTTGCATGATGCTTTACAAAAAATTCAGGGTATTGAAAGAACAGAAACTCTTATTTCTTTGGAAGAAAGCTTTAACAGAAATGTGGTCGTGTCCCCAGATAACGGAGAATAAGCATACTATGAGAATAATTTTATTGATCGTTTCTTCTTTTGTTTTAATGGCTTCATGTCAGCAAAAGAGTAAAACAGCAACTACATTCCATAATCCGGATCTCTACTGTACAACTGTTAAGATGTTGAACAACGTAGTACTGGAAAATAATTTTCCCCCCATGATTGCGGCCCGCAATTATGTGTATGCTTGTATTGCAGGATATGAATGTATGGCTGCTGGAGATAGCTCTTATCAATCCTTAGCGCAACAGATCAAACATCTGCCTTCATTGCCTAGTCCTGCTTCCAAAGAGAATATTGATTTTGCACTTGCCGCCATGCTGGCATTTACCAAAGTGGGCAATGCGGTTTCTTTTCCGGAAGGAAGTTTGATGGAGTATCATGCCGATCTGCTGGCAATGGCAGATTCGATTGGATTATCGCCGGAGAAAATTCAGGCGACAATTACCTTTTCTGATACGATTGCTTCTTCCATTTTAATATGGAGTAAAGGAGATGCTTACGGCAAAACCCGTGGAGAAAGCAAATATGAGTATAAAGACATAGAGGGAAGATGGATACCTACCCCTCCTATGTATTCAACAGGCATTGAACCGCACTGGAAAAAAATTCGGCCTATGATATTGGATAGTGCTTCGCAATTTGAAATACCCCGCCCCCCTGTTTGGGAGAGAAAAGATATATACAGCGCGTGTTATCAGTCCTTACTTGAAGTAAAAAATATGGGCGATAGTCTTACGGCAGAACAAAAAGCGATTGCTGAATTTTGGGATGACAATCCTTTTAAAATGAATGTAAGCGGTCATGTGATGTATGCTACTAAAAAATTCTCTCCCCCCGGTCACTGGTTGAATATCGTAGGAATTGCTGCCAAAAAGGCTAAAGCAGATTTTAAGGCTACCCTTGCGGCTTATGCCATCACTTCTATTGCCTTTTATGATGCATTCATTCGGGCATGGGAAGAAAAATATAAAAGCAATTATGTACGCCCTGAAACGATCATCAATAAATATCTCGATCCTTACTGGAGGCCTTATATTCAAACCCCTCCTTTCCCTTCTTACGTCAGCGGACATGCTACGAATTCTGCCGCAGCAGCAGAAGCCATGACTTCTTGCTTTGGCGATTCACTTTCGTTTGTGGATACATCACTCGTTGCTTTCGGTATTCCAGCCAGAAAGATTCTTTCTTTCCGGAAAGCGGCAGAAGAAGCTGCTTTATCAAGATTATATGGTGGCATTCATTATCGATTTGATAATGAAGAAGGATTAAAGGTTGGGAAGAAGGTTGGACAATTGGTGGTAGCGAGATTAAAGTTGAAGAAGTAAGAGAAGTTGTCCGTCTCGCCTGAGGCGAGGCTGTTGTCTTAGTTGTCATTGCTTTAAAAGAAAATAATGAGCGTTATCCTTCGCTTACGCTCAACATGACGGGTAGATCCGATCGCTTCGCGCGTTCTACCTTGCCCACTCACAAATTTTTAGAAATAATTTTATACAGCATCAATTTTCAACCAACTGAATTATTGTTTGTTACACTAATCAATAAGCACATAATTTTGTATTCTTTTTAAAGCATATTTCTGAAACCATCCATGCATATTTCCTCTTTATATGACAAAGCCCTGAATTTCGAATTCCTTTCACAGGAGGAAGGGATATTTCTGTATCATCAGGCACCGCTCACTGAACTAATGTGGGTGGCGGATGAGTTGCGCAAGATACAGGTGCCTCACGGAAAAGTTACCTGGCAGATTGATCGGAATGTGAACACCACCAATGTATGTGTAGCTAATTGTAAGTTCTGCAACTTTTTTCGCATACCTGGTCATGCTGAAGCATATATCACAGATATTGATACTTATAAAAAGAAAATTGAAGAAACAATCAGATGGGGTGGCGATCAATTGTTGTTACAAGGCGGACATCATCCGGAGCTCGGGCTTGATTTTTATACTACGCTTTTTAAACAACTGAAATCTTTATACCCCACAATAAAACTGCATGCCTTAGGTCCGCCTGAAGTTGCCCATATCACTAAGCTGGAAAAGAGCAACCATCGTGAAGTGTTGTCGGCGCTGAAAGAAGCGGGGATGGATTCGTTACCCGGTGCCGGTGCGGAGATTCTTGTTGACAGAGTGAGAAGATTGATCAGTAAAGGAAAATGTGGCGCACAGGAATGGCTTGATATCATGCATGAAGCCCATAATCTGGATATTACTACTTCTGCAACTATGATGTTTGGTCATGTTGAAACGCTTGAAGAACGCTTTGAACATCTGATTAAAATCAGAGAGGTGCAAAGTCGAAAGCCGGAAAATGCAAAAGGCTTTCTTGCGTTTATTCCCTGGACTTTTCAGGATGTGGATACATTGCTTACGAAAATTCGTGGGGTGCATAATCTTACTACGGCAGATGAGTATTTACGGATGATTGCAATCAGTCGCATCATGCTACCTAATGTAAAAAACATACAGGCAAGCTGGCTTACCGTGGGCAAACAAACAGCACAACTGGCTTTGCATGGTGGTGCTAATGATTTCGGAAGTATTATGCTGGAAGAGAATGTAGTGAGTGCTGCCGGTGCGCCACACCGATTTACTTATAAGAGTATTCAGGAAGCCATTCGAGAGGCAGGGTTTGAACCCCAACTCCGCACACAGCAATATGAATGGAGATCTGTTCCGCAAACGATTGAAGAACAAGTGGTGGATTATTAATAACAAGATCAGTTTTCACATCTTGCAAATCCTTTACATTTGACATAAATCTCTCTTATGTCATTTCAAAAAACATTCCGCAGACTGTTTCAATTCTTTTTACAAGGTATGCTGGTATTGGCGCCAATCGCCATTACCTTGTATGCGGCTTATTGGTTGGTTACAAGTATTGATGATCTGATTCCCATTCTTACCGTGACGAATGAAGAAGGGAAAGTGATTGTGAGAAATTTCGGACTTGGTTTTTTGATGGTGGTAGTTACTATTACAGCGATAGGATATCTGAGTAATTTTTTCATTCAGACGCGCTTATTCAACTTTTTTGACCGCATGTTAGAGCGTGCTCCTGGCATTAAATTTATTTATACGACAGTTAAAGACTTCTTTGAAGCCTTTGCCGGTGAAAAGAAAAAATTCAACAAACCCGTGTTGGCTAATATTGATGACAATGATGTGTGGCGTGTAGGATTCTTAACGCAGGAAGATATGCATGATTTTGGTTTAGATGAATATGTGGCGGTTTATATTCCTATGAGTTATTCGATCGCCGGCAATGTATATCTGATCCCTGCTTCAAGAATAAAATATATCGATACACAGGTGACACCCGGCGAAGCAATGAAGTTTGCTATTAGCGGTGGGGTGACGAAGGTTGAAGAAGGTTGATCATGGATTTTAAAGTCAAAGGTCAAAAGCATTGCTGTCCGGTTAAAGTTAAAAAATGTTAGATAATTAATAGTGTTCCGACCACAAGATTGTGTTCATCATCTATAAAGTTTTATTTTTACTTTCTTTGTCATCGCTACAAAGAAAGTAACCAAAGAAAAATCTAGGCAAACCCGATCGCTCCGCACGTTCTGCCTTGCCAGCGCCACACATCTCGTTCTTAAATTGAATCCTTTGTGTTCTTTGCCTCTTTGCGGCTTTGCGTGAAATTTCAGTCATCAATAAGTGCTGATTTTTCATTTTATAGCCATCATAATGGAACTTTTAACCGGACAGCCGATTTGTATTTTTCGAAAAATAAGGAATTAAGTATATGAAATGCCCATAACGAAAATTTGATACCAGCTGGGATGAATATTTTAAGGGCATAACATATGGCAATTAAAAACAATAAATAATACTCATATGAATTTATCTTTCAGATTTAAATAGGGGGCTTATAGAAATGAAAATCGTTAAAATTGATGATCATTATTAGGGAAGATCATATTAAAA
>JBKCGY010000163.1:0-14968 GCA_046303015.1 Bacteroidota bacterium
ACTATATCGGGAGGGATCCGGAGAAGCACCAACGACTAAAGTCTTTTTAGACATAAGAATGTGAGAGGTGATTATACCAGCATCGTTACCGGATTCTCAATAAACTTCTTCAATGTTTGAAGGAAGGAAGCTCCAATAGCACCATCTACACTACGGTGATCGCAACTCAACGTTACTTTCATCACATTCGTGGTTCCGAATTGTCCGTCGGCTTTCTTCACAACTACTTCCTTAATTCTACCTACGGCCAGTATACAACTATCGGGTGGGTTGATAATGGCTGTAAATTCTTCTATATCCATCATACCCAGGTTGGAGATGGTAAATGTATTTCCGCTGAATTCCTGAGGTTGTAATTTACCGGTGCGGGCTTTTTCATATAAGGAAGAACCCTCACTTGCGATCTGACTTAAAGATTTCTGATCGGCAAACTTGAATACGGGCACAATCAATCCCTGATCTACCGCCACGGCACTGCCGATATGAATATGCTGATAAGTACGAATAAAATCACCCATCCATGAACTGTTGATAGCAGGATGTTTACGCAAAGCCATTGCACAGCCTTTGATCATCATATCCTGGAAACTGATCTTCACCGGACTTACAGCATTCATTTGCGCACGGGCTGCCATGGCATTATCCATGTTCAGTTCCATTGTAAGATAGAAATGTGGTGCCGTAAAGATGCTTTCTCCCAATCTGCGTGCAATGGTTTTACGCATGCTGCTATTGGGTGTATCCACATAGCCCTCTCCGGCACCCGGTGTAAACGCTGGGAGAGAAGGAGTAGATTGACTCGTTGCTGCAACAGTGGTAGCAGGTGTGTAATGATCAATGTCTGCTTTTATAATTCGTCCGCCATCACCACTGCCTTTTACTTTCTGCAGATCAATGCCTTTTTCAGCAGCTATTTTTTTAGCAAGTGGAGAGGCCTTAATACGACCATTCGCGCCTACGCTAACTTCACTCAGTTCTTGCGTTGAAGCATGGGTGGATGAGGTTGTCGTTGCCGCAACAGGTGCTGCTGCTGTAGGCGCAGCAGTAGATACAGAAGGATTTTTCAATGCATCTAACAAAGCAGTAATATCTGTGCCTGCTTTTCCTATGATCGCGATCACTTCATTTACTTTTGCGGCCGTACCGGCTTCTACTCCGGTATATAACAAAGTACCTGCTACATAAGGGACCACTTCCATCGTAGCTTTATCCGTTTCCACATCGGCGAGATTATCATCTGCCTGAATGGTATCACCTACTTTTTTATTCCAGCCTACAATTTTCCCTTCGGTCATGGTATCACTTAGCAAGGGCATGCGAATCACGGTTACCCCCAGCGATTTAGCCAAACTATCGGCATCTATGGTTGTACTATGGCTTGCAGGAGCTGGGGCGGGTGTATCTACTGCAGGAGTTGCAGTAGCCGTTGCACTTTGTGTTAAGTATTGTTGGTAATCTTCGCCGGGTTTTCCTACAATAGCGATGATATCATTCACTTTGGCGGCAGTACCTTCTGGAGTGCCTACATAAAGGAGGGTTCCATCCGCATAACCAACCACTTCCATCGTGGCTTTATCCGTCTCCACATCTGCTAAAACATCATCACTTTTTACGGTATCGCCAACCTGCTTATTCCATTTTACAATTTTCCCTTCTGTCATCGTATCACTGAGCAGGGGCATGCGAATAACTTCTGCCATAATCGAATTGTTTTGAAATGTGTGCGAAATTACATCAATTTGATGAATTCAATACCAGTCGTTCAACATTCCCTGCAACTAACAAAAGTTAATGTTGTAAGAACGTTTTAATAGTCCAGATCCATCCCCAGTCTTTCTTTCAATTCCTTAACGGCGGGATACCGTTCTGCCAGTTGCAGATACTGATCTTTGGAAGACAGTACAGGGCCTGCAAAAGTTTCATCTTTGGGAATTTCAATGTATTCGTAATTGAGGGTAAGTGTTTTGTGATGAAAACTTTGTTTGAGATGATCCAACAGGCCATTTCTTTCCTGTTTGAAGAAGCCAAACTGCACATCGCCTTTACAGAAGATAATGATTTCATCCTGCGATTGGATCCGATATGTCATCATCTCAAAATTGGTAGCGGTAGAATTTTTTTCCTCTTGTTTTAATTTGATGACAAATGTATTCCACGCTTCCTGCAAGGTGCTTTCATCAATTATTTTTTGTACAGGGATATCCTGTAATTTTTCTTTGGCTCTTGCCCGAATCTTGGAGAGATTACCAATACTGATCTCCGTTCCACTTTGAACAGGGGTGATAGGTTTCTCGTTTTGGGGGGCGGGGGTGTAATGTTCTTTTACTTCCTTGATTACTGAAGTCTCAATGGTGAGAGTAGATGCAGATTCAACTATTTGTTGGAAGCTTTCGCCGGTATCAGTGTTTTGATTTTTGATTGTAGCTTTTAAGGGCTTAAGGCTTCGGAACTGAAGGGGCTTTACCGATTCATGAAGTTTTTTTTTATGATTCCCAGTGAGATCAAGTGCCTGCTGAAGATAGGTAAGTTTGATGAGCGTGATCTCTGTATGCAGTCTTTTATTGCGTGCCTGTCTGAGTTGTATTTCTGCCTCATTCAAAATATTCAGTGCACTGATTATAAATGAGGCCGAAGTAGCAGAGGCGGTTTGGGCATAACGTTCTTTGAAATTCTCAACCGTTTCCAATAGTCCTGCTATTTTTTCATCTTTACAAACAAGCAGGTTGCGGAAGAATTCAGCAAAGCCACCTAAAAATATTTCAGGCTCAAAACCTTTGTGATTGATTTCATGAAACAGTAACATAACGGCAGGCATGTCTTCCTCTTTCATAGCATCTATGAACCGGAAAAAATAATCTGCATCGAGTATATTCAGATGTTCAAGTGTGTTGGAGTAGGTGATTTTCCCATTGGTAAAACTTACAATTTTATCCAGAATGCTCAATGCATCGCGCATGCATCCTTCACTTTTTTGAGCGATGAGTTCGAGCGCTGATTTTTCTGCTTCGATGCTTTCTTTTTGGGCAATCTCTTCCAGATGTTCAACCGTATCATTAGTTGTTATACGCTTGAATTCGAATATCTGACATCGGCTTAGAATGGTAGGGAGAATTTTATGTTTTTCCGTTGTCGCCAGTATGAAAATCGCATAATGGGGGGGCTCTTCCAGCGTTTTTAAAAACGCATTGAATGCGCTGGCGGAAAGCATATGCACCTCATCGATGATATACACTTTGTATTTCCCCATCTGCGGTAGAAAACGAATCTGATCGATAAGGGTTTTGATATCATCTACCGAATTATTACTGGCTGCATCGAGTTCATGAATATTGAGGGAAGAACCTTCGTTGAAACTCACACAGCTGACACACTGATCACAGGCTTCCCCATTAGGCTGAATGTTTTCGCAGTTGATCGTTTTCGCAAGTATGCGCGCACAGGTAGTCTTGCCAACACCTCTTGGCCCACAGAATAGAAAAGCATGGGCAAGTTGTTGCTGAAGGATGGCATTTTTCAGCGTAGTGGTAATGTGTTTTTGCCCCACAACGGAGTCGAAGGTTTGGGGACGATATTTTCTGGCGGAGACGATGAACTGATCCATAACTGCAGGTGCAATTTATGTAAAAGTCGGGATTAAGATGATCAGAATATGACTTAAAGTAAAACAGGGTGTCGCTGAAATTCAATATCCCTATCGAAAAGATAGCGATAGGTGATCAACTTTCTGCTGATGGTAGTACCCAGGCTTTCTGCAATATTCATCATTTTGGGATTGAAATCTCCGATCCATTGTAATTCGAAGTCTTCGTAAGGAAGTTGCTCCTGAATGACCTTGGCGCCTTCCATGATCATGTAAGCGTCAATTCCTTTTCCCTGAAATTCAGGTACGATCCCAAAAATGAGGCCATTGAATTTTTTATTCTTTTTGAAGAATTTTAAAAATAAAAATTTCAGTTTAGCCCATGTGTTGAATTTTCCATTTAAGTGTTTGAACCATTGATTTAAATCGGTAATATTCAGCCATACGGCAATCGGTTGATTTTTGTAATATACAAACCAGCTTATCTTCTCATCCATAACAGGTTTCATGCTATTGAACATAGCAATCACTGTTTTTTCTTCCATTTGTTTAAGCCCGCCATGACCGGCCCATGCTTTGTTATAAATGAGGGTGAAATCTTTGGCAAATTGTACCAGATCTTTTTTGGTAATATGTCTGGCTGTATAATCCGGGTTGCTGGAAACTTCAGCATGACGAATATAATATTTATCCTGAAGCCGGTCTCTTACTTTAAGCGAATAACAATACTGGTTAAAAAAAATCTTGAATCCGTATGTTTCAAAAAGTGTTTGGTAGTAGGGGGGATTATAGTTCATGCAATACAGGGGTTGTTGAAAGCCTTCTACCTGCAAGCCCCACCAGCGATCTCGCTCCCCAAAATTAATCGGGCCATCCATGGCTCTCATCCCGTTTTTACTAAGCCAATCTTTACAGGTATCCAATAATAAATTAGCGACCTGTTGATCATTGATACATTCAAAAAACCCCATGCCGCCTACCGGAACCGTATCTCCTTTCGTTTTATATTTTGTATTGATAAAAGCCGCCACTCTACCTATGCATAAACCGGCGTTATCTATAACGATCCAACGGGTAGCTTTACCATTTCGAAAGGCTTTATTGATACGGGGATCGAATACCTGTTCGATATCTTTATCGAGTGGTCGGATCCAGTTGGGGTCATTTTTATATAATCGAACCGGCAACATCAGAAATGCCTTTGCCGTCTTTTGATCAGTAACCTCAATTATTTGCATAACCACAAATTGTGAAAGTTCAAAAGTACGGCATTCAGGTTCCATTTGAAAATGCTACTTCAGCCTATTAATTACTTATTCATTTATGAATCAATCAGTACTTTTGATGAATGGAAATTGCATAACCATCAAATTGGCTTTTAGATTTACATGAATCGTTCTCAACATATACAACAGCTTAAAACAACGCATCATTGGGATGTGATCATAATTGGGGGTGGAGCGACCGGACTGGGTGCCGCCGTTGACGCAGCGGCGAGAGGATATAAGACGTTGTTACTGGAGCAGTATGATTTTGGGAAAGGAACATCAGGCAAATCTACCAAATTGATACATGGTGGGGTAAGATACTTGCAGCAGGGTAATATCAGATTGGTAAGAGATGCATTAAGGGAAAGAGGGCTTTTGCTGAAGAATGCACCTCATCTGGCTCATCCAATAAAGTTAGTATTACCGGCTTACCGATGGTATCAGAAATATTATTATGGATTCGGGCTCAAACTTTATAATTTTCTTTCTGCCAAATTGAGTCTCGGTAAAACGGATATCCTGTCGATCAAAAAAACACAGGAATATATTCAGGGGCTCGATGGGAAGAAATTAAGTGGGGGTGTGGTGTATTATGACGGACAATTTGATGATGCCCGATTATGTGTTACGTTGGCGCATACGGTTTCCGGCATTGGGGGAACTTTGCTGAATTATGCTAAAGTTACTTCTTTAATTCATGAGGACGATAAAGTGAAGGGAGTGATGATAGAAGATACCATTAACGGGCAGGTCTATGAAGCAAGAGCAACGATTGTTATCAATGCAACCGGGGCATATGTAGATGAGGTGTTGAAGATGGATGATCCCGAGCATGTTAATACAGTCTCGCCCTCTCAGGGCATTCATTTGGTCGTGGATAAGAAATTCTTCCCCGGTGAACACGCATTGTTGATTCCACGTACAGATGATGGTAGGGTTTTGTTTGCGGTTCCATTTCATGAAAGGGTAATCATTGGCACAACGGATACCGGTATAGAAACGCCTTCAATAGAGCCAAGGCCTATGGAGGAAGAGATCGATTTTGTACTTAGGAATTTTAATCGATATATCCATACGGGTTTACAGCGCTCTGATATTAAAAGTGTATTTGCCGGCATTCGTCCGTTGGTAAAAATTCCGGGTAAGAAA
This sequence comes from Bacteroidota bacterium, assembly GCA_046303015.1. Lineage (GTDB taxonomy): Bacteria > Bacteroidota > Bacteroidia > Chitinophagales > Chitinophagaceae > Lacibacter. Next base: position 5,998 of record JBKCGY010000163.1, read on the forward strand.
AAAACTTCATTATTACCAAGAGATCATACCATATGGGTGTCGAAGGGGGGGATGTTAAATATCAGCGGGGGTAAATGGACAACCTATCGCAAGATGGCACAGGAATTGATCTTAAAAGCGCATTATCAATCAGGTCTTGCCTATACACGTTGTCAGACGGAAACGATGAAACTACATGGCTGGATGAAAAAAGTCGATTTTCAGGACCCGCTTTATTATTACGGTAGTGATGCTGCTGTGATTCGTTATTTACAGCATGATGGGTATGGACAACTATTACATCCGGATTTACCATATACGGCTGCAGAAGTAGTTTTTGCAGTAAGTCATGAGATGGCTCAAACCATTGAAGATGTGTTACTCAGAAGAACCAGGGCCCTTATCCTGGATGCAAGAGCATCGATAGAATGTGCACCCTTTGTGGCTGAAATCATGCGAAAAGAACTGAATCAGGATCAGGCCTGGAAAGAACGACAAATAAAAGAATTCAATAAACTGGCAGAAGGATATCTTGTGAAGGGATAGGAAGTATTGTTGTTATAATTATTCTCATAGCCAGCGGGTTAAACCCTTCCATTTTCTATTCTTATTTCCATCTGATATATTTTGACAGTATTGTGGAAAACTCCTCAATTTTCGTTTTACAATTAGGCTCCGCACCCTTACCTTTGCGGCCTGAAATAAGAAATTTTTAAATATTTTTTTATGGCCAATACGGGTAAGGTAAAACAAGTAATCGGTGCGGTAGTAGACGTACAGTTTGAGGGGCAACTCCCTGAGATCTATAGCGCCCTTGAATTAAAGCGTCAAAACGGAGATGTGCTGGTACTTGAAGTACAACAACATCTGGGTGAAGACAGTGTGCGTACCATTGCGATGGACGGTACAGAGGGTTTGGTAAGAGGAATGGAAGTTTCTGACACTGGGAAAAATATTTTGATGCCAACCGGAGAAGGAATCAATGGCCGTCTATTTAATGTAACCGGAGACCCAATTGATGGGTTGCCTGCCGTCAGCAAAGCAAATGGTCGTGCTATTCATGCCAAACCTCCGGCCTTCGAACATTTATCAACCGCTTCTGAAATATTATTTACCGGTATTAAAGTAATCGATCTGATCGAGCCTTATGCAAAAGGCGGTAAGATTGGATTATTGGTGGTGCCGGGGTAGGTAAAACCGTATAGATTCAGGAAATGATCAATAATATTGCCAAAGGCCATGGTGGTCTTTCTGTATTTGCCGGTGTGGGTGAAAGAACACGTGAGGGAAATGATTTGCTTCGTGAAATGATTGAAGCAGGCATCATGAAATACGGAGATGATTTCAAACACAGCATGGAAGAAGGTGGCTGGGATCTTAGTAAAGTGGATATGGATGGCTTGAAAGAGTCGAAAGCAACTTTCGTATTCGGGCAAATGAATGAGCCTCCGGGAGCCCGTGCCCGTGTAGCCTTAAGTGGTCTTACCATCGCTGAATATTTCCGTGATGGAGATGGTCAGGGAAAAGGAAAGGACATCTTATTCTTCGTAGATAATATCTTCCGTTTTACACAAGCAGGTTCTGAAGTATCTGCGTTGTTGGGACGTATGCCATCAGCGGTAGGTTACCAACCTACACTTGCTACTGAAATGGGATTGATGCAAGAGCGTATCACTTCTACTAAAAATGGTTCTATTACTTCCGTACAAGCAGTATATGTACCGGCAGATGATTTGACCGATCCGGCTCCGGCAACCACCTTCGCGCATCTTGATGCTACTACTGTATTGGATCGTAAAATCGCTGACTTAGGTATCTATCCTGCAGTTAATCCACTAGAATCTACTTCCAGGATCTTAACACCTGCTATTGTGGGTGACGCACATTACAATTGTGCCAACAGAGTGAAACTGATTTTACAACGTTATAAAGAATTACAGGATATCATTGCCATCCTGGGTATGGATGAATTAAGTGAGGAAGATAAAATGACGGTACAACGTGCGCGTAAGGTACAGCGTTTCCTTTCTCAGCCTTTCCATGTGGCAGAAGCCTTTACTGGATTGAAAGGGGTTTTTGTTAGTATTGAAGATACCATCCGCGGATTTAATATGATCATGGACGGAGAAGTTGATGAGTATCCGGAAGCAGCCTTCAATCTGGTAGGTACTATTGAAGATGCAATTGAAAAAGGAAAGAAACTTTTGGCATCAGCTAAGTGATAATCAATAAGCTTCTTAATATGCAATTAGAAATTTTAACCCCTTTAGGTAAAACATATAGCGGTGAAGTGTATGGTGTTCAATTACCTGGGATCACTGGTAGCTTTGAGGTGCTTAATCAGCATGCGCCACTCGTAAGTGCATTAAAAGCCGGCAAGCTGAAAGTACTTGTTGATAATAAAAATCAACAAGAGTTTTTTCAGATTGAGGGGGGCTTTGTTGAAGTGCTGAACAATAAGGTTACCGTGATGGTAGAGAGCAGTAAGCCTTGTTGATTAATTAATAATTGATCATTACATAATCGTAGGGGCGAATTTTTTCGCCCCTTTTTTATTTTTCATAGCAACCCCTTAAAATGAGCTTACGGAAAAATGAGACCTGTAGGAGTGGCACATGAAGGTGGCTTCGACAGGCTCAGCCACCATATATTGTATTATAATTTTGAAAACTGCAGAGGTTGACTGAGGCTCTCGAAGTCGACATTATAAAGAGGTGGTTTCGACAGGCTCAGCCACCATATATTGTATTATAATTTTGAAAACTGCAGAGGTCGACTGAGGCTCTCGAAGTCGACATTAAAAAGAGGTGGCTTCATCAGGCTCAGCCACCATATATTGTATTATAATTTTGAAAACTGCAGAGGTCGACTGAGGCTCTTGAAGTCGACATTAAAAAAGAAGTGGCTTCGTATAACGAAGCCACTTAATAGCAATTTGTAATTTATTACACGTCTTTAACTAATCGAATGTCTAGCTTTTGCGAGTGTTTTATCTTTTTCAGGCTCACCCAAAGGCTTGTCTTTTGCAAAGTCAACCAGAATCGGAGCAGCCACAAATATTGAAGAGTAAGTACCGGTGATCACACCTATTAACATAGCGAAAGCAAATCCTCTTGTCACCTCACCACCAAAGATGAACAGGATTAGAAGGGTTAAGAATACCGTCAGTGAGGTCATGATGGTACGCGATAAAGTATCATTGATTGCTTTATTCAGGATGGTGGTTTTGTCTTTGCCAAACATCTGACGACTGTATTCTCTTACTCTGTCAAATACAATTACGGTATCATTCATGGAGAAACCAATTACGGTAAGTACCGCCGCAATAAAATGCTGATCAATCTCAAGCGGGAAAGGAACAATGTTTCTAAGGAAAGAGAATACGGCCAGTGTAACCAATACATCATGCAATAAAGCCACAATGGTACCAACAGAATATCTCCAATCGCGGAAACGGAAGAAGATATATAGCGTAATAATGAAAAGAGAAACAATAGTGGCCATTAAAGCACCTTTCTTAAGATCATCAGAAATGGTAGGAAGTACTGTTTGTGAACTTTGTTTGTATTGCGTTCTGAATGTTTCTAAACTAGTACCCTGAGGAAGGAATCCTGACAAGCCTTCATATAATTTGGTCTCTACGATAGAGTCTACCTGCTGGCCGGGCTCCTCGATCATATAGTCGGTGGTAATATTCAGTTGCTTGGTAGTGCCCACTGTTTTAATGACTGGATATTTACCGAATGTCTTATGTAAAACATTACGAACCTCATCATTATTCATTTCTTTATCAAATGCAATGGTATAGCTGCGACCACCTTTAAATTCCACGCCATAATCAAATCCGTTGAATACGGAGGCAATACCCAGTATCAGTACAACAATTGAAATGCCATAAGCGATCTTTCTGTATTCGATGAATTTATAGGCAGCATGCTTGAATACACGACGGGATAAACCAGTAAAATATTCAAAGTGTCTGGATTTGTTTGTCCACATTTCAGTAACCAGACGGGAAACCAGAATACCGCAGAATAAACTTAATAGAATACCAATAATTTGAGTAGTAGCGAAGTTTAGAACCGGGCCTAAACCAAAATAAAACAGAATAATAGCAGTAAGTAATGTTGTGACATGCGCATCAAGTACAGGCGCCAATGAACGCTGATATCCATCGTTCACTGCCGTTACATAACTTTTGCCGCGCGTGAGTTCATCTTTGATTCTTTCAAAGATGATCACATTGGTATCTACTGCCATACCGATAGTGAGTACAAGGGCGGCAATACCAGGTGCGGTAAGCGTTGCTCCTAACGAACTGAGTACACCTACTGTAAATAGTAAGTTTAAGATCAGGGCGATGTTTGCAATCCATCCTCCTGTGTTATAGTAAACAAGCATTAAGAGGAAGATGACAATAAATGAAATTACAAAAGCCATAGTACCGCCTTTGATCGCTTCTGCGCCAAGAGTAGGACCTACCACGTGCTCCTGTACGATCTTCGCAGGGGCCGGTAGTTTACCTGTCTTCAAAATAGCGGCCAGATCCTGCGCTTCCTGAATACTGAAATTACCTGATATTACAGAATTGCCTCCGGAGATTGCCTGATTTACGCGGGGAGCAGAATATACATAGTCATCCAGTACAATCGCTACGGCCTTACCCACATTATCGCCGGTTAATTTTTCCCACATACGTGCACCTTTGTTATCCATGCCCATGGTTACCTGTACTTCGCCATTCCGACTGTCTACATCCTGTCCGGCAGCAATAACGGATTCACCACTGAGTTTAGGCTTATCTGAACCGGCTACTGTTTTAATGGCAAATACTTCGAGTAAACTTTCACCTGCTTTATTTTTTACCGGTTTTGCACCGTAATAAAACTTAAGTGTCGGAGGTAAGATGGAAGTAACGGCTTCCAGCTTTGCGTACGTGGAGAAAGTAGCAGTATCTCTTACATAAACAAACCCGATCGTAGCCATAGAACTGGGGGATACATTATTGCCGGGTGTTTGTAATAATTTAGTGAAAGGGTTATCATTTCCTGCAAGTGTTTTGGGCTTGCTCACTTTAGTACTAGTGGAATCACCCGCTGCAGTGGTATCATTTAGTGTTCCGGATAAATAAGCTTTTACTTTTGCATCAATAGGCTGAATGGTTTGTACGAAAAAGTTTTGATCTACGGCATAGGTTTCCCAAAACTCTAGATTGGCAGTAGCCTGTAAATATTTTCTGACTCTTTCAGGGTTATCAACACCCGCTAGCTCTACGGTAATAATGCCTTTTGCCTGATCGAGATTGAGGTTGGGCTGTGCCACACCAAACTGATCGATACGGGCACTTAAACGGTCGAAGGTTCTTTTTACGGCCTGGTTGGCTTCTGTGCGAATCACTTCAATAACCTGATCATCCGTAAAGGTTACTTTGATAGCATTGGATTGTGATCCGGCAAACAGGCCAGCTAATTTGGCACCTGGATTCGCTTCTGAATACGCTTCACGGAAAAGGGTCACATAATCCGCATCACTATTGGCTTTTTTCTTTGTAGCGGCTTCCAGTGCTTTATTCAGACTTGCATCTTTAGGATTATTACTCATTGAGCGAATGAGACCATCCAGACCTACCTCAAGGGTAACACTCATACCTCCCTGTAAATCCAGACCCAGGTTTAATTCCTGTTCGGCTGCCTTCTGATAAGAAAGTTTGGGATAGAGGATAGGAATATTCATGATCTCTTTCTCTTTCAAACTGTCTACATATCGTCTGTACACGGCATTTCTGGCAGAGTCTTGCGTGAGTTTATCGGCAGATCCGAAATTCTTTTTTACAAAGCGGTCTGCTTTTTCTTTCTGAGTATTTTCATAGTTATTGACTATCCAGGTAAAACTTAACTGGTATAAGGAAATAACGATGAGAGCAATTGCAAAAAAACGTATCAAGCCTTTTAGTGCCATAGTGATATGATTTGAAGTCTTTTTAAGGAGGGCAAAGATAGGGGTTTGCCGCTGAAACTCATTGCGTAGTATCGGCTTTGATGAAGGTTATATGATGGCGGGGGAGTTTTTTTGAACATCTGCGGAAAAAGTCCCTAACATGTAATACTTTCGCGCCCGTTAAAATTCTTATATGAGCATACATATTTCTTCATTATTAGATCGTTTTGCCGAACCGGAAACCCTGAAAATGGCCAAATTAGGTCGTGAATTAAGAGCGAAAGGAGTAGATGTTATTGATCTGAGTCTGGGTGAACCTGATTTTGATACCCCGATCCATATCAAGGAAGCTGCCAAAAAAGCGGTGGATGATAATTATAGCCACTACACGCCGGTAGCCGGTTATCCGGATTTGAGAGAAGCCGTTTGTACGAAATTGAAAAGAGATAATGATCTTGAGTATGCTCCTGAAAATATCGTAGTATCAACAGGAGCCAAGCAAAGTCTGGCTAATCTGATTCTTGCTTTAGTAGACAAGGATGATGAAGTGATTATCCCGGCTCCATTCTGGGTGACTTATTCTGAGCTGGTGCGTATTGCAGGTGGAGTGCCGGTTATTATTCCCACTAAAATGGAAAATGGGTTTAAGCTGACGGCTCCGGAATTAGAAGCGACTATCACTCCTAAAAGTAAAGTCTTTTTATTTTCTTCTCCTTGTAATCCTTCGGGTTCGGTGTATTCGAAAGATGAGTTGGCGAATTTGGTAGAGGTATTTGAAAAGCACCCTGCTATTTCTATTATTTCAGATGAGATCTATGAGTATATCAACTTTGTCGGGAAGCATGAGAGTATCGCTCAGTTTGCTTCTGTTAAGGATCGTGTGATGATCGTAAATGGTTTGAGTAAGGGATATGCCATGACCGGTTATCGTTTAGGATATATTGCTGCGCCTGTTGTAGTCGCAAAAGCCTGTGAGAAATTACAGGGACAATTTACCAGCGGCACCAATGCAGTAACACAACGAGCAGCCATAGCGGCTCTTGTCGGTGATCAGCAGCCTACACAGGATATGAATAAAGAATTTGAGCGCAGAAAGAAAAGAGTGCTTGAGCTGATCAATGAAATGCCCGGTTGGAAATTAGCCGAACCGGATGGAGCTTTTTATGTGTTTCCTGATGTAAGTGTATATTATGGAAAGAGCAACGGGGCAGAGAAAATTGAGAATGCTGATGATCTTTGTATGTACTTGTTAAATACGGCTCATGTATCTACCGTAACGGGCAGAGCCTTTGGAACGCCGAATTGCATTCGATTGTCGTTTGCGAACAGCCTGGAGAAGATTGAAGAAGCATACAGAAGGATTAAGAAGGCTTTGGCTGCGTTGGCGTAAAACTCAAAAGGTAAAACCAATAAGTTTTATTTGTTGTTGGTTATCCGTTAACGGTAGAGTTTATAACCGATTACTTACAACTGACAACAGTTTTTACCCTTCCATCTCCATCACTTTTTCAAATAAAGTTTCAAAGCGGGTTTCAGCGGATTTTAATTCTTCTATTATTTTCTTGTAATCCGCTTCGGTTTGGATAAATTTATCCTTATCGGAATAAGTGGTGGGATCCGCTAATTGAGCTTCTAAACTATCTTTTCTTTTCCTAATTTCTTCCAGTTTTTCTTCTGCTTGTGCCAGTTCCTTTTGTTTTTTCTGCAGTTCTTTTTTATGTTCTTTTGAAATGGGAGGGTTGGATGTTGTGGGCTGCCTGTTGGCAGTTACGAGTTGCGGTTTATTAGTAGAAGATTCTATGTTCTCTTTTTTCTGTGGACTGTTGGGCGCTGTCGGTTGGGCTCGGTTTGTCGTCCCGTTCATTTTGTAATCCTGTGAATCCTGATTCAGATTTTGCTTTTCTTTGGAGGCCATGCGTTCTTTCCACTCCAGATATTCATTATATGTTCCTTTGAATTCTATGATTTTCCCATCATTGATCTCCCAAATTTTATTTGCAGTATTTGCTACAAAGTGACGGTCATGGCTTACCAGAATATAACTGCCTTCATATTTATTCAGCGCTTCAATCAGTAATTCCACTGAGTGCATATCGAGGTGGTTCGTAGGTTCGTCCAACAATAAAAAGTTGGCTTTGCTGATGATGGTTTTGGCGAGGGCAATTCTGGCCTTTTCTCCTCCGCTTAATACTTTTATTTTTTTATCTACATCATCGCCGCTGAAAAGAAAACATCCCAATAATGTTCTTAATTCAAGATCTGTTTTTTTGCTGCCGCAACTTTTCATTTCATCCAGCAATGTGGCATTCAGGTCCAGTGCTTCCAGTTGGTGTTGGGCGTAAAAACTTTCATCTACATTATGTCCCCATTTTCTTTCTCCTTCAAAATTTTCTGTACCGGCTACAATGCGAAGAATGGTTGATTTCCCTTTTCCATTTGCACCGATCAATGCAATTTTATCTCCTCTTTCTATTTCTGCATCGGCCGCTTCTACAATTGAAATAGTCGGAAATTTTTTTGTGATATGTTTTAATTCGCAAATAATCTTTCCGGGTGTTTTATCAATGGAAAAATTGATGCGGATATTGGGCCTTTCATTAGTTGGCGCTTCTATAATATCCAGCTTGTCCAGTCTTTTCATGGCCGATTGTGCAGCGGAGGCTTTGGTGGCTTTTGCTTTGAATCGTTCAATGAATCTTTCCTGTTGCTGGATATAATCCTGCTGATTTTCGAATGCCTTTTGCTGCAATTCCATGCGCAGCGCTTTTTCTTGCAAATAGAAAGAATAGTTGCCGGTATAGATATGTAGTTTTTGCTGAAAGATTTCAACGACCTTATTCACCATTCTGTCGAGGAACCATCGGTCGTGTGAAACAATTACTACAGCGCCCTGATAATGGATCAGATATTTTTCCAGCCATTCGATACTGGGAAGGTCGAGGTGGTTGGTAGGCTCATCCAGTAATAAAAGATCCGGCTTTTGCAGGATCATTTTTGCCAGTAACACACGCATCCGCCATCCCCCGCTAAATTCTTTGTAAGGTCTTTGCAGGTC
>JBKCGY010000164.1:0-8327 GCA_046303015.1 Bacteroidota bacterium
AGTGAATATCCGATATTATGATCTCTGCTCACTTCCCACAAAAAATATTTCCGGAAATGATTACTGAAAGAGGTTTCTACTTTGTTTTGGGAAGGATCAATAAGTAATTTCTCAATGGCCCAATATTCTCTGTCATCCAAATACTGTTTTAATATTTCGGTTACGGGTTGTTTCTGCCAGGATTCTTTGGGTATCCCGGTCATGTTTATAAAGGCGCGGTTGATCCATGATACCCTAAAATTATCATCGAAAACGATAATAGGTAAAGCAGAGGTGCCAAGAATGGCATCCAAAGGAAAGGGTGTTGCAGATAGCTGGTTCATAAAAGGACGATTTTCAATAAATGGTTATTCTGCTGTTTAGGCAAACCAGTCCTTTAAGTTAGCACAATAAATTCATTATCTCAATTATTGTTATATTGTTATGAAGGTATGTTCGTCAAATCAATGAGATGCTCAGATCAATAGTCGGGTAATGTGGGTTTTGTCTGAAAGATATCTTCTATCTTCTGTAGTATTTCTGTGGTTAAAAGGGGTAATGCATCCAGCGCTTTTAAATTTTCGGTCAATTGTTCTTTTCTTGAGGCTCCCAGTATGGCAGTTGAAACATTAGGATTATGTATGCACCAGGCAATAGACAGGGCAGCCAGACTTGTATTCAATGATTCAGCAATCTGCTGCAGTGCTTTTACTTTTTGAATTTTTGCTTCTGCAATGGTTCTGTCTTTCAGCCATTCGAATCCAGGAATAGCAAGCCGGCTCCCTTCGGGAATTCCATCATTGTATTTGCCGGAAAGCAAACCACTGGCAAGCGGGCTGAAGATGGTGGTGCCCAATCCTACGTTTTTGAAGATTTCCAGATATTCGTTTTCGAGCTTTTCTCTTTTGAATAAATTATATTCTGTTTGTTCCATCGTAGGGCCGATAAGCCGGTATGATTCAGCTACCCGATGGGCTTCCATGATCTCTACTCCGCTCCATTCACTGGTTCCCCAATACAGAATTTTACCTTGCTGAATCAAAGTGTTCATGGTCTGTACTACTTCTTCTATAGGTGTATTTTTATCAGGGCGGTGACAGAAGTACAAGTCCAGATAATCGGTCTGCAATCTTTTCAGTGCTTCATGGCAGGCTTCTGTTAAATGTTTTCTGCTTAACCCGGTTTGATTGGGTTTATTGGCTTTACCTCTCCAGCCGAAATAAGCTTTGCTGCTGATGGTATAGCTCGTACGATCCCAGTTTTTCTTTTTAAGCACTCTTCCCATCATCTCCTCGCTCTGTCCCAATGCATATACTTCTGCATTATCGAAGAAGTTGATGCCGGCATCATAGGCGATACCCATTAATTCATCGGCAATAGAATCTTCAATTTGTTTATGAAAGGTTACCCAGCTGCCGAAGGAGAGCACACTTACCTGTAAACCTGATTTGCCTAATCTTCTGTAGAGCATATTGATACTTTTTTTAAATAAGAGATAACCGAAAACTTACAACCGACAACTGTCTTTCTTACTACCCACCCATAAACATCACACCTGTCAAGCTATCGATTCTAAAATTCTGCAATTGATCATCGCTTTCAAATCCTCTTCCGTATATGGTTTTGGATCGTTGACGAATTTCTATATTTTCATCGGTATAAAAACTATGTCTGGATTGTTCCCAGGTGAGTTTATTAGTTTTTAGGGTATCCCCGTTTTGTCTGACCACTACCACACTATCTTCCAGTAAGACTTTACCCTGTGATTCATAGTAAATTCCTTTTTTGGCATTCAGATAACTTTGGATTTGCTGATCTTTTCCAAAAAAATCTACATGTAACTGGTTGGGGAAAATAATGCGGGGTAGTGTGTCATGATATCTGTACATGATTCCGGCAGCGAGTCGTGCCTGCAGTTCACCATTGGTGCTCAGATAACATTGCACATCTTTTACTTCATCTACTTCCGGATTGCTTTTGCCCAGACCGGGAATGGTGGCCAAATCGTTTTCGCAGGCAACTATGATACCAAGGGTAGCTATGAATATTGCCGATCTGGACAGATGTAATATATATCCAACACCTTTAATCATATTTGGAGTTAATGAACCAGATATCCGAAAGAGAGGCACTCAGAGCAAAACGGAAATAGTTTTCAGAAATAGGTTGATTGGCGCTTCCTCTTTTACCCCATTCCAAAGCCAGATTGATTACATTGCTACGATTGTATTCCATATAGGAATATTTTTTGATGGGGATACCGGCACCGATGGTGAAACCAAACGTATTGAGGTTTGAAGAAGGAGTCAAGAAGGGTTCTTGTCCGTATAAAAATCCACCTCTGTACATGATCATATTTCTGGTTTTGCCTGAACTGCCGGTGGCATCAGGCATCCATTGTACTCCTGCTTTAATCTGCCAGGCATTTTGTAATAAATCGGCTTTATTAAGAAAACGATAGGATTCCCAATTTTGTAATGTAAAATCTATGCCGGCAATGAATCTGGATTTCGAAGATTTGTCAAACGTAAATCCAAACCCCCAATAAGAAGGGTATACCATGGAGCCTTTCAGATCTGTTTTATTACTTACAGAATCAATAGAAAGAGATTCCAGCGCAGGGTTGTCGTCAAAAAGGGTAGTGATTGTTTCATTAGTGGTTACATTCATGTTTGCAGAAAGGCCACCAAAGGCACCAAAGGTAAGCATGGATTTTTGGCCGATCTTTTGTTCATATTGCAATCCCCATTCTGAAAAAAATCCTCCGAAATTATTTCGCACCTGTTTTTGACCGGAGGTAAACAAACCGGAGATCGTATCATTGATCAGGGAAACGATGGTGGTATAATCTTTCGAACCGAATCGATACCCCAGGTTTACGCCCAGACTTAGATTTTTAATGGCTATGCCCGTACCTACGAATGCCTGGTAGGTGCCTCCAGCACCTTTGTAATTGTAGATGATGCGATTGGAATCAATCCGGTCTTCAGCTTGTAGATCATAACTCACTTTCGTAAGGGGACGAAGACCAAAAGCAATCCCCCAATTTCTTTTTGTTTTTTCTCCTTTCAATTGAAAGGCACCGGCAAGATAAGGCACGGCCACATTTGCAAAAGTGACTTTGTCTTTATTGGGATTCCGCATGGTGCGGGAATGATAATCTATACCAATATCCAGAATGGCTTTTTGCTTACCGAGTCTGCTATATGATGCTGGGTTTACAAAATTGATGGTTTGCATATCATTGTATCCAGCCGCCACATAGCCCATTCCTCTGTTTACAATATTCGCAGAAGGTACGGGGTCTCCCAGGCCATATCGGCTCCAGGGAGAATTTTCCTGCGCGAACAGGCCGGCATTTAGGAACGCCGAAAACAAGAGAACAAGTGATAAACACTTTTTATCGATTACAGAGACTGATAGCATATAATCCTTTAAAGATGAGATTTGAGTCTGCAAATATCTGCTTTTTGATAAGAGGAGCAAAATGAGAGGTGTCTCCTCCTGTTAGTAATACATTAAAGTCGTTAAATTTTTCCTCATAGGCAGCGATGATGCCGTCTATTTCTTTAGCTATGCCCCAGGCCACCCCGCTCAGTAAGTTGGTTTTCGTGTCATATCCTACCAAGGGGAAGTTCCATTCCATTTGAATCAGAGGAAGAAGGGCTGTTTCGGCATGCATACTTCTGAATCTCATTTCAAGACCGGGAGAAATGGAGCCTCCTAGGAACTGGTGTTTTTTATTGATAAAGTTGTAGGTAATACAAGTCCCTAAGCCGATGGCCAGATTATTTTTATGTGGGAAGAGGTGGCTTGCGGCTGCGCAAAGTGCTAACCGGTCGGCCCCGATGGTTTCAGGTTTACCAACCGGTATAGTAAACGGCAGGTTGGATTGGTGAGATAGTTTGTGAAACTGTGTATGGTGACGGAGGATGTCTTCGGTAGCAGAATGATGATGTATAACAGAGGAAAGGATGGTATGCTTAGGTTGATATAGATTAAGTAATCGCTCAATTTCTTCCTTGCTTTCTTCTGTCAGAACGCAGGTTTCAATGTATTGATCTGCTGTGAATACAGCCGCTTTAAGTCTGGTATTACCGAAGTCGAAACAGATCGTGTTAGTCAAGATAAATGAAATTTGAGGAATTGATTTAGTTTGAAATGATATGAAATTTATGTAGCTGATACAGATGGCTATATTTATTGAAAGTGTAGTTGGCAATTTTCAGGGCAAGAATCAATCCTGCTTTTCCGTCAAGAAACCCCAGTCTTAAAATATAGTCCATCATAAAGGTATATAAAGGGGAAACATAACGCTTCCACCAGGCTCCGGTTCTTTGTTGGGCAAAATATTTTTCGGCACAAAGTTGGGCATACCGGTTCAATTTAGCATTGAATTGCTCGGGATTTTGAAAGGTTTTGTCGAGAATATGTCCTGCAATGAGTGTGATTTCTGTATTGACAATATGTAGTTTTTCGTGTACAGCATCATGAGTCCATCTGGCGTTTTGGCGCCGAAAGATCCTTGTTTTTTTTTCGTGGCCCCAGGCACCAAAACGCATGTGTTTGCCCATAAAATATCTTTTCCTTCTGATCATGTACGCTTGTTGCTCATCATTCCAGTTGATCTGCTGCAGCGTACGTAGCAAAGACTCATCGATCATTTCATCGGCATCTAATTGAAATATCCATTCATATTTTGCCAGTTGATTGGCGGCATTTTTCGTGGCTCCGTAACCTTTCCATTCCACATCAATAACCCGGGCTCCTCTTTTTTGTGCAATGGATCTTGTATTATCGGTACTGCCTGTATCACATACGAGAATATCATCGGTAAGAAACTGAATACTTTTCAGGCAACGATCAATGACAGCCGATTCATTTTTGGCAATAATAACGACAGATACAGGAATCATTCGATCAAATTAATTGCATTCCACTTTGTGCTCATGGAAGTTTGTCGTAAAAGTATAATATTAGTTGAATATGAATTTTATTATTATTTTATTCATCAACCTTTATTTCTTTTCGTTAGGTTTGTTGTATGTGGCAGGCATTAAAACAAGAACTTATAACGGGTTCGGTTAAAGCACTGGCTCGCTGCATTTCTCTTGTGGAAAATGAGGCAGTGGGTTATCGGGATTTTTTATCCGGACTTCCTGTATCATCTGTTCCTATCATCGGCATTACGGGACCTCCCGGTGCCGGTAAAAGCACGCTTACCGATGGACTTATTCATGCTATGGTGCATGCGGGTAAAAAAGTAGCCGTCTTATGCGTTGATCCTTCTTCCCCTTTTAATCTGGGTGCCGTTCTGGGCGACAGGATCCGAATGAGCCAATGGTACGATCATCCTTTAGTATACATACGATCCCTTGCCACGCGCGGATCTATGGGCGGGCTTCATCCTAAGATCCTCGAGATTACTGAAATCTGTAAGGCTGCGGCATTTGATTTCATTATAGTTGAAACAGTAGGCGTGGGGCAGAGTGAAATTGAAATTACCGGACTCGCCGATGTAACTGTAGTTGTGTTGGTACCCGAAGCAGGTGATGAGATCCAAACGATGAAGGCGGGTCTGATGGAGATTGCTGATATTTTTGTTGTGAACAAAGCAGATCGGCCAGATGCTCAACTTTTTGTTAAGCATCTGCATACTATGCTGGCACCGGCCTTTCATAAAAAAAATACAGAGATACCTATTCTACAGACCATCGCTTTAAAAAGGCAAGGACTGGATGAGCTATGGCATAAGATCAACTCGTATCTGGCATCTCCGGTTTATAATGAGCAAAAAAGCCGATTGCTGGCTGAACGGATGTATTATATGATAGAAAAGGAAAGAATGAAGGATATTCGAAAAGAGGATCTGAAAAATGCTATTGAACCCCATTTGCGTGATGTCAATTTTAATGTATTCCGATTTGTGGAATCATACATGGACTCAATAAGAAAAAATCCGCACGAATAAAAAAGCCGCCCTTTAAGAGCGGCTTTTTTATATAAGAAATGTTATGATTAAGCTTCCGCAACAAGATCGAGTGTGATCTCAGTTTCGTTTTGGTTACCAAAATCTACTTTCGCGTTAAAACTTCCCAACTCTTTCATGTCTTCAGGAAGATGAATTTTACGACGGTCAATATCGTAGCCCAACTGCTCGCGAATGCCACGTGCTACCATTACCGTAGTAATACTACCAAAGATTTTACCGCTGGTACCTGTTTTTACATGCAATTTGATCGGGGCTTCGTTGAGTTTTGCAATAACTGACTTGATCTCAGCTAGCATTACTTCCTCTTTCTTACGCTGTACCTTCAGTCTTTCTTCCAGTTGCTTCAGATTAGAAGGAGAAGCCTCTACAGCATATTTCTGAGGGATCAGGTAATTACGGGCATAACCGTTTTTTACCTTTACCACTTCATTTTTACCTCCCAGGGTGTTAACATCCTGAATTAAAATTATTTCCATTGTTTTTGTTTTAGTTCCCGTCACCCAATCTTATGAATCGACTGTCATCCCGAAAAAGGGAATTAGGGAATGGTTTCCTAATCTTATTTTAATAAATCGGTTACGTTAGGTAACAATGCCATTTGTCTGGCTTTCTTCACAGCATCTGTAACCTTACGTTGATATTTTAAAGAAGTACCCGTAATACGGCGAGGAAGTAATCTCCCTTGCTCATTCACGAATTTCTTGAGAAATTCTACATCTTTATAATCGATGTATTTAATGCCATAACGTTTAAAGCGGCAGTATTTTTTTCTGGGCTTATCCGTTTTAATGGCGGTCAGATATTTAATCTCATTCTTTGCCATGATTATACCTCCGCTTTTTTAGATGAAGAAAGGGTTCCGTTTCTTTTTTTCTCATTGTACTCAACGGCATACTTGTCGAGTGCAGTGTACATGTGACGGAGCACTTGCTCGTCGCGATGTAATTGAACGTTTAACTTGGCATTAAAATCAGAAGGGGCCTTGTATTCCACTACCCAGTAAATGCCTGTAGTTTTTTTCTGGATGGGGTAGGCGAGTGATTTCAGTCCCCAGGGATTGCTATGTACGATTTCTCCGCCGTTGGCTGTAACCAGGTCGGTATAACGTTTTTGAGCAGCCCTGAAATCGTCTTCAGACAATACAGGAGTGAAAATCACCATCATTTCGTAATGTTTCATTACAGATTGAGGTTTAAAATGAACAATTGGGTTTATCCCACTGGATCCCGAACCAATGGTTCAGGAAATCTGCCAATACAGATTTGGGGCGGCAAAGGTAGGGGAAATAGGATTCTTATCCAAAGAAATCAGTACTGGGAACTTTTATCTGATGATTTTTTCAGACAGAATGCCATGGGGACTTATAACTGTTAAAAAATAAAGACCATGGCTTAACCCCGTCATCGGTATACGAAAGGTTGATCCCGATTGAATATTTTTCTGTTGATCGCTCCATATAATTTTTCCATCAGCATTCATGAGTCGCAAAGAAATAAGACCGGTAACGGGGGTAATAAATCGAATAAAAGGGTCTCTATGGGCAATCTTAATTATCTGAATGGCTTCTTTGAGGATTGGTAACTGGCCAACGGATGTAATTAAATTTGACGGGGATTGCTGAAAATCAAAGCGGCTTTCAACCGGGTAATGATCCGATAAATCATTGCGGTAATTGGGGATCCAATCGGTCACTTCTTTTCTGAGGATACATGAAAAAGGCACATAATCCCTGGCCATCGGATAACTTACTATCGCATGATCTATTACATTCGGATATCCGATATAGGAATTATCGCCTCTCTTAGAATTCCAGAAAGAGATTGCACTGAAACGAAACACGTCTGACATATAAGAATCATATGGTGTAAGTGTTTCCGGAACAGACTGAGAAATCGTTACGTCAAGGTCGTCATTAAAATCACCCCCGATCATAAAATATTCATCTGCATGATTAAAGGTGAGAGAGTCGTACATCAGATCTGCCGCCCCTTTTCTTCTATAATAATCAGTAGGTTCTCCCAACTCCGCTTTGGCATGCAGATTTATAAAACTCACTCTTTTTGATTTTCCCGCAATAGTTACGGTTGCATCCATTCGGAAAGGATACCTGCCACTAGCCCAATTGTAAAAATTGTTGGAATGTGTACTGGTTGCGGTAAAACCTCGTGTGATCACATTGGAGAATAGATTTTTTTTGTAGAGGTATGCCATTTTTTGTCCAATTCTCCAGGTGCCATTGAAGCTACCACAGGCAGAAGAAGATGAGCCATTGGAAGAACATGGGCTTACCATATAATCGTAGGGGCCGTTCTGGATATTGCGGCTGATATATCCAAGCAGGGATGTATCTACAATT
>JBKCGY010000165.1:0-3010 GCA_046303015.1 Bacteroidota bacterium
CTATCATACCGTTCAGGGTAAGTTTCTCGCTTCAGACATCCCCAAC
The DNA here is from genome assembly GCA_046303015.1 of Bacteroidota bacterium. Lineage (GTDB taxonomy): Bacteria > Bacteroidota > Bacteroidia > Chitinophagales > Chitinophagaceae > Lacibacter. The sequence continues at coordinate 47 of JBKCGY010000165.1, forward strand.
GATGCAAGAAACCTGAAAGTATCTACCATTAATATCCCTGCAGATTCTCTTTTCATTACTAAATTCAATGGAGTTATCTATGTGAACGGAAAAGATGTTGATCCAAATAAAATAAATATCAATGCTTCAAATGGAGTTATCCATAAATTAAATGCCAGTAACGGAATTTTATTCCCTCCTACAGGTAGTGTGTATGCGAAATTGTCTGCTGCGGGCTATGATTCTATTTTAAAATTGGTAAACAGGGCAGCGCTGGCAGACAATGGCTTGATTGATTTGCTCAATAATAGAGTTGTAACACTTATCGCTCCTACCAATACGGCATTCCAGCAATTTTTCAGTGCCGGAGCAATCAAGGAAATTAATCAGTTAACTACTGCTCAGGCACTTGGATTAGTAAAAGATCACATCCTGCTTAGCAGAAACTTTTATATTAACATGGCAATAACGCAGTCAACCGGCATTCCTGCATATGGTGGAGGCACTTTGAGAATTGCCGGAACATCTCAAGGACCCGCACTTTATTACATCGCCACTGCCGCCGTTCTTCTGGGATCCTCAGATATTATGGCAACCAATGGAGTTATCCACAGAGTAGGAGGTATCCTGACCAAATAATCAAGTCATAATTCATAGATTGCTTTTTAAAAGCATTCACATTAAAAAGCCCTCCAAATGGAGGGTTTTTTAATGCCTGATTTTCTTACTTATTAAAGTATCACGTTCTTACCTAAGCCAATCCAGTCAAAACCGCCTCCTTATATATCTTCTGCACCAATCCCTGTAATACCTTTCCCGGTCCACATTCTGTAAAATGCATTGCCCCATCCGCCACCATCGACTGCACGCTCTGTGTCCACTTCACCGCCCCCGTTAACTGCGCGATCAGATTTTGTTTGATCTCTTCTTTATCGCTAACCGCTTTTGCCACCACATTCTGATAAATCGGACATACAGGACTATTGAATAAAGTGGATTCGATCTTTGCTTTCAATTCTTCTCTGGCTGATTCCATCAGCGGACTATGAAACGCGCCACCCACCGGTAATACAAGTGCTCTCTTTGCGCCTGCCTCTTTCATGGCTGCACAAGCCAATTCAATACCTTTTATACTTCCGCTTATAACCAGTTGCCCGGGACAATTATAATTTGCAGGCACCACCACTTCACCTGAACTATCTTGAATCTGTTTGCAGATTTCTTCCACTTTTTCATCTGCCAATGCAAGTACTGCTGCCATCGTAGAAGGCTGACTCAAGCAGGCTTTCTGCATAGCTTCAGCTCTTACACTTACTAATCGCAATGCATCTTCAAAACTTAATACTTTATTCGCCACCAATGCACTGAACTCTCCCAATGAATGACCAGCTACCATTTCAGGCTTTTGATCGGCCAGGCATTCAAAGGCCACCACCGAATGAATGAATATAGCAGGTTGTGTTACATTGGTTTGTTTCAATTCATCATCTGAACCGGCAAACATGATATCTGTAATTCGGAAACCCAATATCTCATTGGCTTTTTCCATCATATCTTTTGCTTTGGCATTGGTATCATATAGCTGCTTACCCATACCGCTAAACTGCGATCCCTGTCCGGGGAAAATAAATGCATGACTCATATTTTAAAATTATGGGCAAAAATAGGGAGATAGCAGATAAGATGAGAATGAGTTGTCTGGGTGTAGGCTGCGCTGGTGTCACGTTGTCGGGTTGTCGCGTTATCTGTTTAACCAAGATAACGTACCGAAGCATTTCGGTACTGACAACCATGAAAACCATGACAACGGTTCCGAAATTCTTCGGAACGGACAACCCGACAACTTTTTTGGTTTTGCCTTTTGACCTTTGACTTTATTTTCAGCTGAGCTTCTTCGAAATCAACTTCATAAACTCACTCCGCGTTGCCTGATTTTAAAACTGACCATGAAACGCAGATGTGGTTGTCAATTAATTCTGTTTTTGTACCCCACGAATCATCATACACAAATGCTGTGCTTCAATAACGACTGCTACTCCTACCGGATTTAGGGCATCCCGTATGGCTTCCAATATTTGTGTAGTTAACCTTTCCTGCACCTGTAATCTTCTGGAATAAACATCTACTACCCTCGCTATCTTACTCAATCCTGTGATCACTCCATTAGGTAGATAGGCAATATGTGCTTTGCCGAAGAATGGCAACATGTGATGTTCGCACATACTATAGAGTTCAATATCCTTTACAATGATCATTTCACTGACATCTTCATGAAACTTCGCACTTTCCAGGATGGCTTTGGCATCCATGTGATAACCTTGCATCAGGTATTGCATGGCTTTTGCTACCCGCTCCGGAGTTTTTTGCAAACCTTCGCGATCTGCATCTTCATCCAATAATTTTAGTACATCTTTATAATGCTCCATCAATCCATTGGTAGTGGAACTATCGTATTGTTCAATTTTTTTATAAGCCATAATATTAATTTATGCCGGATATTCTACGAAGTTTCTCGGCGTTTCATATAATCGAATTTGTATCTCCTTATCTTCTGAAATACGCAATCTTAAAAGATCATAAATCACCATCGCAATATTTTCAGCTGTCGGATTCAGATCTTTAAATTCAGCTGTATCCAGATTCAGATTCTTATGGTCGAATCGATCCAGCACTTGTTCTTTGATAAGATCACTCAATACTTTTAAATCCATCACATATCCTGTCAAAGGATCGGGAATACCGGTCACTTTTACGATCAATTCGTAATTGTGCCCGTGATAGGAAGGATTATTACATTTCCCAAATACCTCTGCATTCTTTTCATCCGACCAGGCAGGCTGGTGCAGGCGGTGCGCCGCATTAAAATGTTCCTGACGGTAAACCGCCACTTTATGAGTATTCATGTTTTGGACTGAAATCCTTTAAATAATTAAACAAAAAGAAACAGGAAAGGTTTAGTTCTCCCCAAAATATTCTACGTAAATA
>JBKCGY010000166.1:0-4872 GCA_046303015.1 Bacteroidota bacterium
CCAATATTAAAATGATCAGTTTGGATCACCCCATTATAACTTGGTAGCCTTTTCTTAGGGAAATGAAATTTGAGATCAGTTCTGATTTTGCCAATATTGGTTTGAAGTGTGGTTCCAATAATTATACTGTCATTTTTGCCGGTAATTCTACCTGTAATTCCGAGATCGCCCAATAACTTAAAGTTTGGATATTTTATATTTTTGAATTCAGGAACAACTTTTGATAAATATGAAAAATCAATTTTAGATGGATCTAAAAGTATGTTATAACTCAAGTTGTCCAAGTTTGGCAATCCCTTAATGTCGGCATTTCCACGGATTAAAGTTTTTTTGCCAGCTTTTACAGTCAATTTATGGCCGGATAAGTTGTTGATTTTTCCGTTGATCCTGCCATTTAAATAAATATGATCATTTATTTTTTCAATAATTGGTGCAAAATATGCAAGGTCCTTTGAGTGGATTTTGCTATTAATAAAATTTACTTACAGGTAAACGTGATCAATGAATCGATTAAAATCATGATTAAAGCGTAAATATCTCATCGAAAAATAATCACTTATAAAACTATATGGCGTATGTATCTCGAGTTGATGAAACTCCATTGCTCTGGCGTGCCAATTTATTGAAGAAAATAGTTTGCTTATCTCAAAACCGCTTCTCTCTTTTGTTGATAAAAATAATTTAGCCTGTATGCTATCTCCTTTAATTGTTACCTTATCAAGAGATGCGTTTATATTATTAAATACAATATGAGACGGGTCAAAATATCGATACGGTTGAATTGTATCCAGTATGTTTGAATATTTTCCTTCCCTCAAGTCAACTTTTGCTATGTCGAATTTCCAACCCTCTAGAAAAGGGGATATTAAGGTGTCTGATTGAGCATGGATTTCGGCTTCTGTCCATTTTCTTTTAGGAGGCCTTTTGCCATTGTATTCATAAATCAAACATTCCGGGTAATTAACTATTATTTTTTTTACGTCTATTATTTTCTTATCTAATTCAATTCGATTTGCTAAAAGGCTGAACTGTCCAATATAGCCTTTGATATCCTCGCCCACCCATTCATCTCTCATCAAGAATTTAATATCATATAGATTGATTTTTTGAAGAGATAAATGGATGTTATTCTCTCCTTTTTTATCAGATCCGGAAGAAAAATAATTCACTATATGATTATAATTCCATGTGCTGTCTTTTCGGTGTAAGAATATTTTTGCATGCTCAATATTAGCATCATGAATAATGGCTTTATTCTTGAATATGAACCAATTGTTGAATCGAACAGATATTCTACCTGCATACAATAATGTGTCTTTTTGTTGATCTTCAATATATACACCTTCAAGAATGATTCTTTTAAATAGGGAAAAGTCTACTTTTCTGACCTCTATTTTGGTATGTAATTGTTCGGACAGTTTTTGAGATGCTTTTTGTACGAGCCAAGTTTGAACAGGGGAGAAATGAATGAGTATCCAAACAGTGATCAGTAGAATAAGGACCGCTGCAAAAATACTTCCAATAATATTTGCTATTTTTCGTATCATTTACTGGATTGTAAAATTAACCATTCATCCTCAATATTTAAGGTGTTTTAAGGGATTATTCCATGCTCTCCAGCTTATATTTGTATTTGTTTTATATCCTTTTTCTAAGGCTATTGTTTTTTATCATGTGTCAGTTAATTCGTATTTTCATTTTTATGATTATTAAAGCCCTTTTTGTCGACTAATTACTTAATACTTTTTTATGAGATTGAATTTCCTGTTTGTTTTACAATTTATATGTCTTTCTTGCTATAGTCAGATCTTCAGCCCCGATCAATTTTTGGGCTATCCGCTCGGCTCTAAATTCACCTATCATTGGCAATTGGTCAATTACTATGAATATGTAGCCAAGACCTTGCCAGACCGGGTTAAATTAATACAATATGGTACCAGTTATGAAGGAAAACCACTATTGACGGCCTTTGTCAGCAGTAAAAAGAATATTGAAAACCTGGATCTTATTCGGTTAAATAATCTTCGTTTGGCAAATATGACAAGAGATAAGATGGCGCCGGATGAAGAATCTCCTGTAATTGTATGGTTGAGCTATAATGTGCATGGTAATGAAGCCTCATCAAGTGAAGCATCTATGTCGACTTTATATCGTCTTCTCCAGGAAGGAAATAAAAATAATAACGAGTGGTTAAATGAAACGATAGTGGTTTTGGATCCTTGTTTAAATCCAGATGGCAGAGACCGTTACGTACAATGGTTTCATTCAGTTATGGGAATTTCTCAGAATCCCGTCAAAATGGCTAGAGAGCATCATGAAATATGGCCTGGCGGCAGAACCAATCATTATTATTTTGATCTTAACAGAGATTGGGCTTGGCAGACACAGAAAGAGACAAAACAAAGGATACAGTTATATAATCAATGGATGCCTCAGGTTCATGTAGATTATCATGAACAAGGGATCAACGAGCCTTATTATTTTGCCCCTGCAGCAGAACCCTATCATGAGGTTATTACTCCCTGGCAACGTAGTTTCCAGGATAGTATCGGAAGAAATCATGCGCAATATTTTGATCGAAATGGGTGGTTGTTTTTTACCAAACTTCGATTTGATCTTTTATACCCGTCTTATGGCGATACCTATCCTACTTATAATGGAGCAATTGGTATGACCTATGAACAGGCAGGGATAGGGGCGGGATTAGCCGTAATTACTGAAGAAGGAGATACATTATCGTTAAAAGACCGTATCAATCATCATGTTGCTACTGCTATGAGTACGATTGAAACATCTTTTAAAAACAGAGCTAATCTTATAAAAGAATATAGAGTTTTCTTTAACAAAGCCATTAATACGGGCTTTGGTAATTATGGGGCATATGTTATTAAAAAGAGAAAAGGCGATGATCAACGTATTGCCGATCTTCTTGATCTTATGGATAAAAATGGAATCCGGTACGGTAGTATTACGGGTACTTTTACAGGATATGATTATGTCAATGCAAAAGAAACCTCATTTTCAGTCAGCAACGAAGATATAGTGATCAGTTCATTACAACCTAAATCTGCCTTGATACAGGTTTTGATGGATCCGAATCCCCGGCTGTCTGATTCTATTACGTACGATATAACTGCCTGGAGTTTACCTTATGTATACGGTTTACAAGCCTATGCAGTAAAAAATAAGATATCTGTTCAGTCTTATATCAAGCCTGAACTATCTAATTTTCCGAAGAAGGAAGCGTATGGATATGTCATAAAATGGGAGGGCGTAAAAAGTGTAAGTGTAGCATCTGCTTTATTATCTAAAGGTGTTTTAGTCAGATACAATGAAACTCCTTTTGCTACAGAAGGGCAACAATTTGAGAGAGGGTCTTTGATCATCCTTAATGCAGGAAATCAATTATTAAGCAAAACTCTTGATCAACTTGTGTATGGTGTATGCGATAGTATAGGTGTTCGCGTCTTTCCGGTTAAAAGCGGACTTGTTGATAAAGGGGGCGATTTTGGGAGTGATCTTATTCATAAAATGCACCCCAAGCGCGTAGTCGTTTTATCAGGGCCAAATATTTCTTCTTACGCGCTTGGGGCAATATGGCATTTCTTTGAACAAGAACTCAATTACCCCATTACATTGTCCTACGCTGATGATTTTACTAACGCTGATCTGGATAAAACTGATATTCTGATCCTCCCGGATGGTTATTACTCAATACTCTCAGATAAATCATCCTCAGAATATCTCCATCAATGGATTCAAAAAGGAGGGCGTTTGATCGCCATGGAATCTGCAGTTGCCTCTCTTTCAAAATTAGATTGGGGTTTGAAAGCCAAAAAAACAGATGATCCCGATGACAAAAAAGATACTCAGTCTTTACTCAAAACCTATGAGCAAAGAGAAAGGGAATTCATGAAGTCCATAACCCCAGGTTCTATTTTTAAAGTATCCATCGATCCTTCTCATCCACTTGCATTCGGTTATCAAGATACCTATTTTACGCTCAAACAAAATGATCAGATCTATGATTTCATATCCGGTAATGGCTGGAATGTAGGGGTAATCAAAAGCGATGCTCAAAAAGCAGGTTTTGTAGGTTCCCTTCTTAAAAATAAACTGGAAGATGGTCTTTTAATTGGCGTACAGAATATCGGCAAAGGTTCCGTTGTTTCCTTTACAGATGACATTATTTTCAGAAATTTCTGGCAGAATGGCAAACTCATGCTGTGTAATGCCGTCTTCTTTGATTTCTAATTTTACTTATGTCGGCACATCGCTTTTGTATCTTTATTGCTATTACCCTACATGTTTATGCGCTTTTATGCTCCGGGTTTGTAAATGGTCAAAGACTGCCATCCTATAATAGCGCAGAAATTTTACAGGATATCCAAAAATTGAAAGTTGATGGTGCCGTATTATATATAGCCGCCCATCCGGATGATGAAAATACAAGATTACTCACCTATTTTTCGAAAGAGAAACTGTACCGCACGGCTTACCTAAGTCTAACTTATGGCGAAGGAGGGCAAAATTTAATAGGAGATGAGCAGGGCAGAGCTTTGGGTTTAATCAGAACAGAAGAGTTATTAGCTGCGCGAAGAATCGATGGGGCAGAACAATTTTTCTCGAATGCGGAAGATTTTGGTTATTCCAAATCCAAAGAAGAAACCCTTCAAAAATGGAATAAGGAACAGATACTTGAACAAATGGTTCGTGTGATCAGGACCTTTAAGCCCAATATCATTATTACCCGATTTCCCCCTGATAAACGTGCTGGCCATGGCCATCATGCAGCATCTGCATTACTGGCCGCAGAAGCATTTGATCTTGCGGCCGATTCAACTATTTTTATTCATCATTTTAAAGAAGGGT
>JBKCGY010000167.1:0-6773 GCA_046303015.1 Bacteroidota bacterium
CTGAGTACCGAGTCATTCATGATCAAACAGCCTTGAATCACATCACTATGTCCTCCGAGATATTTGGTTGCACTATGCATCACCAGATCGGCTCCGAGATCAAGCGGGTTTTGCAAATAAGGAGAAGCAAATGTATTGTCAACACATAGCAATATCCCGGCCTCTTTTGCAATATCGGCCATGGCCTTGATATCAGTGATATTCATAAGTGGATTGGTCGGTGTTTCAATCCATAAAAGTTTCGTGTTTTCGTTGATGACGGCTTTTACTTTAGTAGCATCTGCGGTATCAACGTATACAAACTTAAATCCATAAGGCTCATATATTTTACTGAATAAGCGATAGGTTCCTCCATACATGTCACTCGAGCAGATGATTTCATCGCCGGGCTTAAACAAACGCATTACGGCATCCGTTGCAGCCACACCACTGCCAAATACCAATCCAAATTTTCCGTTTTCAATGGTGGCTACTGCTTCTTCCAATGCTTGCCGTGTAGGATTCTGACTGCGTGCATATTCAAAACCTTTATTGACACCTGGGGCCTCCTGCACATAGGTACTGGTTTGAAAGATAGGTGTCATGATTGCTCCGGTTGATGGATCAGGGTGCATGCCTGCGTGAACAACTTTGGTATTGGGTTTCATAATCGAATCAATTTATTGGCTAATAATTTTCAGCAATATCAAAGGTAAAATAATTAGTAATTAGTAATTAAGAATTAATAGCAAGAGCCGGAGTGTTATACGACAGCACAATTATTTATTACTAATTAAAACATTTATATTAGCATAATAAACCATCATTAATATGTCAAACATCCCCCAATTTAAAAATGATCCGATCTTAGTGCTCATTTTAGGTATTGTTACCTGCGGACTTTATCTGATATACTGGAATATTAAAACAGCAGAGGTCATGAATGCCGTGGCCGGAAAAGAGATCATCTCACAGCCGATTGCTATTCTTTCCGGTTGTTGTATGCCGGTGAATCTTTACTTCTATTATGTTATTGGGAAAGACGGTTTGCCCAAGTTGTACGAAAGAATCGGTGAACAGGGAAAAGATCAGTCGGTATTATTGCTGGTATTGGGATTCTTTTTTCCGATGGTATCAGCCATGATTGTTCAGGGAGACATCAATAAACTATATCAATAAGTTTGTCAACATACGAAAAATGTGGGTGATTGCCGGGGTATGTATAACCCTGGCAGTTCCTCTTTTTATTCATAATTTTTCTCATTCAGACATTGAGCATTAACAATCATTTTGTCCGTTTAAACTACTGACAGGATTCCCTTGCCCGGGTTGCGGTATCACCAAGTCGCTGATCTTCTTATATCAGGGTAATCTATTGAAAAGCTTCTCCTATCATCTGCTCGGCCCCCCTTTTTTTATCGCTTGTCTGATACTGCTGTTGGTGATGATCGCAGAGTTGCTGACGAGCAAAGTGTATTTCAGAAAGTATCTGTATAATAAACAACTGGCCTACTGGATGGGCGGATTGCTGGCGGTTTATCACACCATTCGTCTCGTTGTATTTGTTGCAACACACGATCTTGTATCGATCCTGAAAGAATCGGTCTGGATGTAGGAGTTACTTTTTCATTTCTTCGAATTGCTTTTGCATGTCCAGCATGCGATCCCGCAAGCGGGCGGCTTCCATAAAGTCGAGATCCCGGGCGGCTTTCTCCATCTTCTTCTTCACTTCTTTAATGGCTTTTTCCATTTGAGGAATCGTACTATAGGCCTCTTGCTCTTCTTCCGCTGCCAATGACATATTATCCAATCCTCCCGCTGCATAAGGTTTATCCGGATCATAACCTTTGATGTCAAGCACAGAGGTTTGTTTCATTACCTGTTCAATCGTTTTCTTTACTGTAGTGGGTGTAATATGATGCTCAATATTATAGGCGATCTGCTTCTCCCTTCTTCTCTGTGTTTCATCGATCGTGCGTTGCATACTGCCGGTCATTTTATCTGCATAAAAGATAACGAGTCCATCCACATTACGGGCGGCACGACCTGCGGTTTGCGTCAAACTTTTTTCATTTCTTAAAAACCCTTCTTTATCAGCATCCAGAATGGCCACCAATGACACTTCCGGCAGATCCAATCCTTCTCTTAATAAATTAACACCTACTAACACATCAATGTCGCCCAGCCTGAGTTGTCTTAATATCTCTACTCTTTCGAGGGTGTCTACATCACTATGAATATATTTTGATTTGATCTCAATGCGCTGTAAATATTTATCTAATTCTTCTGCCATTCTTTTAGTAAGGGTAGTGACTAACACGCGATCTCCTTTCTTAACACGCAGATCAATTTCGTTTAATAAGTTTTCAACCTGATTAACTGCCGGGCGAATGTCAATGGGAGGATCCAGTAATCCGGTGGGTCTCACCACTTGCTCTACTACTACCCCGCCTGTTCTTTCCAGTTCATAATCATCTGGTGTGGCGCTTACAAAAATTGTCTGATGAATCATGCTTTCAAATTCATGAAAGTTGAGCGGACGATTATCCAGTGCGCTGGGTAATCGGAATCCATAATCTACCAGCACCATCTTTCTGCTTCGGTCTCCTCCGTACATGCCGCTGATCTGCGGAATCGTCTGATGACTTTCATCAATGATCAGCAAATAATCTTTTGGAAAATAATCCAACAAACAAAATGGCCGGTTTCCTGGTTGTCTTCTGTCAAAGAATCGCGAATAGTTTTCAATGCCATTACAATAGCCTAACTCACGAATCATTTCCAGATCATAATTTACTCTTTCGGATATCCGTTGCGCCTCAATATATTTTCCGATCTTTTTAAAATATTCAGTTTGTGCAGCCGCTTCGTCTTGAATTTCATGAATGATCTGCTGCAGCATTTCTTTAGGGGCAAGATAGAGGTTAGCAGGGAAGATAGCCGCATGATCTACTTTGCCTATCCTTTTCCCACTTATAATCTCAATCGTTTCAATAGATTCAATATCATCTCCGAAAAAACTAATCCGATAGCCAAAGTCGACATAGGGCAGATTGATATCAATAGTGTCTCCTTTTACTCTGAAGGTTCCTCTTCCAAAATCCCCCTGGCTCCTACTGTACAGACTATTTACAAGAGAATGTAAAAATCCCTGGCGGGATATGGTTTGTCCGGTAAAAATGCGAATGATGCCGTTCTCAAACTCGGTGGGATTGCCCATACCATAGATACAACTTACACTGGCTACAACAATAATATCTCTTCTCCCGCTTAACAATTCAGAAGTAGCCTGCAAACGAAGTTTATCTAATTCTTCATTGATGTTCAGATCTTTTTCAATGTATGTATCTGATACGGGGAGATACGCTTCCGGTTGATAGTAGTCGTAATAGCTGACGAAATACCCAACGGCATTTTCAGGAAAGAATTGTTTGAACTCTCCGTAGAGTTGGGCTACCAATGTTTTATTATGTGTCAATACCAGCGTGGGCCTTTGTACATTTTGAATGACATTGGCCATGGTAAATGTTTTTCCGCTTCCTGTAACGCCCAACAGGGTTTGAAATTTTTCTCCGGACAATACACCTTCTGTCAACTGACGGATCGCGTCGGGTTGATCTCCTGCAGGAGCATAAGGAGCCTGGAGTTTAAAAGACATAATTAATAACCGTCTCCATCGAGTATGTTACCTAAACCACCTAAGATACTTCCTTCTTCTTTTCTGTTTACGGTTCCGTACGAAAGAATTCTTCCTGCCAGTCTTGAGATGGGTAATGTTTGTATCCACACTTTACCCGGACCGCGTAGGGTTGCAAAGAATAAGCCTTCGCCACCAAACAAACTGTTTTTCACACCTCCGACGAATTGAATGTCAAAGTCGACCGTATGTGTATAGGCTACCACGCAGCCTGTATCGATCTTTATGAACTCACCCGGTTGTAATTCTTTTTCAAAAACATGTCCGCCGGCATGTACAAATGCCATGCCATCCCCTTCCAACTTTTGCATGATAAATCCCTCGCCTCCGAATAAACCGGTTCCTAATTTTCTTTGCAAGGCAATACCCACAGAAACCCCTTTGGCTGCGCAAAGGAATGAATCTTTCTGACAGATAACGGGGCCGCCTAAACGAATTAAGTCGAGGGGAATAATTTTGCCCGGATAGGGAGATGCGAAACTTACCCTTTTTTTGCCATGGCCAATATTGGTATATGCGGTCATGAATAGACTTTCTCCCGTCAATAATCTTTTCCCTGCTGAAAATATTTTTCCTAGAAAACCTTGTTGTTGTCCGGAGCCATCCCCAAAGATGGTTTGCATTTGGATACCATCATCCATCATCATAAAACTTCCGGCTTCTGCCACGGCTGTCTCTTGTGGGTCCAGCTCTATTTCTACATACTGCATCTCTTCACCTACGATGCGATAATCAATTTCATGTGCTAAAGGCATAATTTAATTTTTATTTTCTGCTTAAATTCGCTGTTAAAGGTATTATTAGATAAAGGATTGCGAAAAAATAAAATGTTAAAGCTTGTTTATGTTGTCATAGTGTCTGTCCGTCAATTGCCGTGCAAATGGTATCGAGGTTTCTTTGACGCACACTTTTTTGGATTTGGCTTTTGAGTTTTCACCTAATTTCCCATCCACACCTTCTTACCCTGTATTTTTCGTCCGATATACATCACACCCACAAAGAGGAAGAAGAAGGGGCCTAAAAATCCAAACAGTGCAATATATTTAGTGCCATAGAATTTCTCCATCGGCCTTCTTAATCTTTCAGCAATGATATACATGCTTGGCACCATCATCAGTGTTAAGAAGAAAGAAAAGATCAATCCATAGATAATCGTCCAGCTAAGGGGCCCCCAGAAAACGACACTATCCCCACCAAAGAAGATTTTAGGATCGAGGTGTTGAAACATGGACACGAAATCAATATTGAATCCAACCGCCAGGGGCACCAGGCCGAAAATAGTAGCCAATGCAGTAAGCAGAACAGGAATGATACGAATCTTTCCTGCCTGAATGGCGGCTTCTCGTGTACGATAGCCTCGCTTTCGTAATTCATCTGTAAATTCAATGAGCAGAATTCCATTTTTGATCACTATACCTGCCAGGCCTACAATACCTACGCCCATCATGATGGTGGCAATGGTTTTTCCTGTGAGTGCATAACCAATTAGAACCCCAATGATACTGAAGAAAATTTCGGTAATGACAATGAAAGCTTTACTCATGCTGTTAAACTGCAACACGAGTATGAGGAAGATCAAACCGATGGAAATCATTAAGGCGGTCCCTAAAAATTGAGAGGTTTCAGCCTCTTGTTCACTTTGTCCGCTTTGGCGGATAGTAACATCTTCGGGAAGGGTTGTTTTATTTTTAAATTCCTCAATTTTTGTTTTTAAGGCAGCATTGATAACGGCTGTTTGACTTGGATCTGAAACGTTTGATTGAAGTTGTATGGTTCTTTTCAGATTTTTTCTTTTGATCCCCCCGCTTGTTGTGGTATAGTCGAACGAAGCAATGGCGCTGATGGGAACCTGCTTGATTTGTCCGGTGTTGAAATCACGAAAAGTGATCTTCATATTCATCAGATCCTGAATATTATTGCGCTGAAGATCACTGTAGCGCAACTGAATTTTATATTCATCATCCCCTTCTTTTATTTTACTGATCTCTTTTCCGAAAAGGGCCGTTCGGATCTCCATGCCTACTTGTGCGGTACTGACTCCTTCCAGTAAGGCTCTTTGTCGGTCAACCGTAACCGTTATTTCCGGATTTTTGAGGTCTACGTCCAGTTGAAGATTATCTAAGCTCTCCACTTTATTCGTATCAATAAAATTGTAGAGTTGTTGTGCCACAGAAGCGATGCGAGCATAATCTTCTCCAATCACTTCAATATTTACCGGTGGTTCTGTGGGGGGGCCACCTTGTTCCTGTTCTACACTGATCTCTGCGCCTGGTATACTTTTAATATTATCACGGATGGCATCAATATATACGGCAGAACTTTTTCCATGTCGTTGTTCAAATTCTACGAAGGAGATTTGAATTCTTCCCAGATTGGGTTGTACACTACGATTGTTATCACGAGGATTGTTGGCACTAACGGCCACATTGGAGATCACACTTTCTACAATAGAGCCCGGAGCACCGGGTTGCTGATCTTTCAAACTTACATATACTTTTTGTTCCAGCAGTCGCGTAACCGAATCTGTATATTTTACATCTGTCCCTACCGGCATCTTGAGATACACATAGATAAAATTAGGATCGCCGCTGGGGAAGAAGGTGGTGGGATTCCCTCTTAGGATGAGCATGAATAGCGCAATGGGGAATAACACAAATAGAGAAATCAGCATATAAACCGGTCTCCGGCCAACCAGTACCCACCGCAACAGTTTTTCATATCGATTCATCAGTGCCGGCAATAGTCTTTCTTGGAACCAATAGATTGTATCGCGCAGTACATAACGATTGATCACGAGCATTAATGCCATGAAGAATAAGAAGTTTCCCGTTCCATGAAAACGGCTCAGATGCGCAAACAGACCCAGTATCCAGCACGCCCACCAGTACCATTTTTTGAATAGATCTTTCTTGGGTTCATCATAAGATCTGCCTTCGGGTTTCATGAAGCTCACAGCAAATACGGGATTCATGATAAAGGCTACAATGAGAGATGCCGTAAGGGTAAGAATCAGCATGGTTGGCAAATAGATCATAAACTTTCCGATGATCCCTTTCCAGAATAGCAGTGGAAAGAAAGGAGCTAATGTGGTAGCAGT